>NZ_JBFAET010000343.1:0-5609 GCF_040642095.1 Streptomyces sp. NPDC020362 | reverse complement strand
GTGTTTAGCGTTGGGGGGGCCGGGGCGGCGGGGGGGGGGGGTGGGGTGGGCGTGGGGGGGGTGTCCCGCGGCGTCCCCCCCCCCCGTTGGGGGGGGGGGGGGCCGCCGCCCCCCCGCCCCCCCGCCTCCGGCGGCTACCGCCGCTACGCCTGGACCGGTGCCGATGCCGAGTGCCGGGCCTGGTTCAAGGAGCAGGCCGAGGCGCGCGGGCTCGTCCACGAGGTCGACCGGAACGGGAACCAGTGGGCCTGGCTCGGGGACCCGGCCGCCGGGGACGCCGTCGTCACCGGGTCGCACCTGGACTCGGTGCCGGACGGCGGCGCCTTCGACGGGCCTCTCGGTGTCGTCTCCTCCTTCGCCGCTCTGGACGAACTGCGCGGGAGGGGAGCGCGGTTCACCAAGCCCCTGGCCATCGTCAACTTCGGTGACGAGGAGGGCGCCCGGTTCGGGCTGGCCTGTGTCGGCTCCCGGCTCACCTCCGGACAGCTGACCGTCGAGCAGGCCCACCGGCTCACCGACGGGGAGGGGATCAGCCTCCCGCAGGCCATGGAGGCCGCCGGGTACGACCCCGACGCCGTCGGAGCCGACCCGGAGCGGCTCTCCCGCATCGGCGCCTTCGTCGAGCTGCACGTCGAGCAGGGCCGGGCGCTGGACCTGTCCGGCGACCGGGTGGGCATCGCCAGTGCCATCTGGCCGCACGGCCGCTGGCGCTTCGACTTCCGCGGCGAGGCCAACCACGCGGGCACCACCCGCCTGGTCGACCGCCGCGACCCGATGCTGTCGTACGCCGAGACCGTGCTCGCCGCCCGGCGCGAGGCCGAACTCGCCGGTGCCGTCGCCACCTTCGGCAAGATCTCCGTCGAGCCGAACGGCGTCAACGCCATCCCCTCCCTGGTGCGCGGCTGGCTCGACTCCCGCGCCGCGGACCAGGAGACCCTGGACACGGTCGTCGGCGGCATCGAGAAGGCAGCCCGGGAGTACGCGGACGCCCACGGCATCGACCTCGACGTCGTCCGGGAGTCCTTCACCCCGGTGGTCGAGTTCGACCATGCGCTGCGCGACGAGCTGGGCCGCATCCTGGGCAAGGACACCGGACTGACGGTGCCCGTCCTGGGAACCGGTGCGGGACACGACGCCGGAATCCTCTCGGGGAACATTCCGACCGCCATGCTGTTCGTGCGCAACCCCACCGGCATCTCGCACTCCCCGGCCGAGTTCGCGCCGGAGGACGACTGTGTGGCCGGGGTGCACGCACTCGCCGACGTACTGGAAGGACTGGCCTGCACGTGACGACGCAGACGACGCGGACGTACTGGCTGGAGCACGCCTGGCTCGGCACGAACACCGAGCCGGGCGTGGCGGTCGAGGTCGCGGACGGCCGGATCGCCGCCGTCCGCACCGACGTACCCACCCCGCCGCCCGGTGCCGAGATCCTGCGCGGGCTGACCGTGCCCGGCCTGGCCAACGCCCACTCGCACGCCTTCCACCGGGCGCTGCGGGGCACGGTCCAGGTCGGCTCCGGCACCTTCTGGACCTGGCGCGAGGTGATGTACTCCGTCGCCGGCCGGCTGACCCCTCAGACGTACCACGCCCTCGCCCGCGCCGTGTACGCCGAGATGGCCCTGGCCGGCATCACCTGCGTCGGCGAGTTCCACTACGTGCACCACGCCCTGGGCGGCACCCCCTACGCCGACCCCAACGCGATGGGCGAGGCGCTGATCGCGGCCGCCGCCGAGGCCGGTATCCGCATCACCCTCCTGGACACCGCCTACCTCTCCTCCGGATTCGGCGCGGAGCCCAACGAGCACCAGCTGCGCTTCTCCGACGGCACCGCCGAGGCCTGGGCCGAACGCTGTGCAGTTCTCAAGGATCAGGATCACGCGCGGATCGGGGCGGCGATCCACTCCGTACGGGCCGTGCCCGCCGACCAGTTGGCGACCGTGGCGCGCTGGGCCGAGGAGCGGCGGGCCCCGCTGCATGTGCACCTGTCCGAACAGACCGCGGAGAACGACGCCTGTCTGGCGGCCCACGGCTGTACCCCCACCCGGCTGCTCGCCGACCACGGCGTCCTCGGGCCGCGCACCACCGGCGTGCACAACACCCACCTCACCGACGAGGACATCGCCCTGCTCGGCGACTCGGGCACCGGCACCTGCATGTGCCCGACGACCGAGCGCGACCTGGCGGACGGCATCGGCCCGGCCGTCGCCCTCCAGCGGGCGGGCTCCCCCCTCTCCCTCGGCTCCGACAGCCACGCCGTCATCGACCTGCTCGAAGAGGCGCGTGCGATGGAGCTGGACGAGCGGCTGCGCACCCGCACCCGGGGCCACTGGACCGCCGCGGCACTGCTGCGGGCCGCCACCGCCGACGGCCACGCCGCTCTCGGCTGGCAGGAGGCCGGCAGCATCGAGGCCGGCGCCCTCGCCGACCTGACGACGATCGCGCTCGACTCGGTCAGGACGGCCGGGACGCTGCCCAGGCTGGGCGCCGAGACGGCCGTATTCGCGGCGAGCGCGGCGGACGTACGGCACACGGTCGTGGGCGGCCGTCACGTCGTACGCGACGGCGTGCATGCGCTTGTGCCCGATGTGCCGTCGGCACTCGCGGAAGCGATCGACGCCCTGCGCGGCTGACCACCGCCGAACCCGCCGAACCCCACCCGGCCACCTTTGAGGACACCATGAGCAGCAGCACCGTCATCACCAACATCGCCACGCTGGTCACCAACGACCCCTCCCTCGGTGACGGATCCCCCCTCGGTCTGGTCCAGGACGCGGCCGTCGTCATCGACGGCGACCGCATCGCGTGGACCGGTGAATCCAGCAAAGCACCCGCCACTGACAACCGGGTCGACGCCGGCGGCCGGGCGGTGCTGCCGGGCTTCGTGGACTCCCACTCCCACCTGGTCTTCGCAGGTGACCGCACGCAGGAGTTCAACGCCCGGATGTCCGGCCGCTCCTACACCGCGGGCGGCATCCGCACCACGGTCGCGGCCACTCGCGCCGCGACCGACGCGGACCTGGAGGCGAACCTCACCCACTACCTGGCCGAGGCGCTCCGCCAGGGCACCACCACCTTCGAGACGAAGTCGGGCTACGGCCTGACGGTCGAGGACGAGTCCCGCGCCCTGCGCATCGCGGCCCGCCACACCGACGAGGTCACCTACCTCGGCGCCCACATCGTCTCGCCCGACTACGCCGACGACCCGGCGGCCTATGTCGCCCTGGTCACCGGCGAGATGCTGGACGCCTGCGCGCCGCACGCCCGCTGGGTCGACGTCTTCTGCGAGAAGGGCGCCTTCGACGGCGACCAGGCCCGGGCGATCCTCACCGCCGGCAAGGCGAAGGGCCTGCACCCGCGCGTCCACGCCAACCAGCTCTCCTACGGCCCCGGTGTGCAGCTGGCCGTCGAGCTGGACGCGGCCAGCGCCGACCACTGCACCCACCTCACGGACGCGGACGTCGACGCCCTCGCGAACGGCAACACGGTCGCCACCCTCCTGCCCGGCGCCGAGTTCTCCACCCGGGCCGAGTGGCCCGACGCCCGCCGGCTGCTGGACGCGGGCGTGACGGTCGCCCTGTCCACGGACTGCAACCCCGGCTCGTCGTTCACCTCCTCCGTCCCCTTCTGCATCGCCCTCGCCGTCCGCGACATGCGCATGACCCCCGACGAGGCGGTCTGGTCGGCCACGGCAGGCGGCGCAGCGGCCCTGCGCCGCACCGACATCGGCCGTCTGGCCCCCGGCGCCCGTGCCGACCTGACCCTCCTGGACGCCCCGAGCCATGTGCATCTGGCCTACCGGCCGGGAGTGCCGCTGGTCAGCGGGGTCTGGCGCCGGGGCGAACGGGTGGTCTGAGCGGGCAGGGGCAGGCAGCGACCGGGCGGGCAGGGGCCGAGTTCAGGAGGCCCCGGCCCGCCACCGCTGTTCCGGCCCCCCGTCCAGCGGCTCCAGCGCCACCCCGTACCAGCCCTCCGGTGTCACTGCGGTCTCGATGGCGATCGCAGGGCGGATCGTGCCGTCGGGGTCGATGGTGAAGCGGAGGTTCTGGCCGTTGGAGCCGTAGACCGAGTCGCAGGTCCAGATGCCCACGCCCCGGTCGGTCGCGCCGCGGCTGTCGAGGCAGAAGTCGGAGTCGGCGGCCGAGCGGAGCACGCCCAGGTAGGTGTCGACGCGCCAGCGCTGGCTGGGGGAGGAGTCGCAGGGCGCCGTGACGACGTCGTTGCCCTGCGAGAGGTCGCCGTCGCGGATGTCGAGGCAGCGGCCCGTCGCGAGGTTCACCACCTCGGCGTAGGCAGTGCCCGGGGGAGTGAACGCGGGGGACGGGCTCGGCGTGCGGCTGGGGCGCGCGGACGGGGTCGGGGTCGGGGTCGGGGTCGGACGGTGCGAAGTCCTCGTCGGGGACGGGGACTTGCTCGTGCGTGACGGAGTCGGTGAGGGGGACGGGGACGGGGACACGGAGACCGTGGCCGTCACCGTCACCGGTGGGGGCGGGGGCGTTGCCGCCACCGGTTCCCGGTCGGATCCGTCTGCCGGGGACAGGAGGAACACCAGCAGCGGTGTCAGGGCGACGCCCAGGGCCGCCACGGCCAGCAGATAGGGGCGCCGGGGCGGCCAACCTCCCTGGTCCACGGGTGGTTTGGGCGCAGGGGCGGCCGGTTCCTCGGGGCATGTGTACGAGGTGCCGCTCCAGGGCAGCAGGCCCTCCGCCAGGGTCTGCCTCGGGGTGTCCCGCAGCGCGGTCAGGTCCTCGACGGCGGCCGTGCAGTGCCGACAGTGCGCCATGTGGGCGTCCAGGTCGGCGCTGTGCCGAGGGCTGTCCTGCCGGACCGCCTCCTCGATCAGCCGGCGGAAGTCGGCGCAGCGTGGGTCGTCGGAGGCGGCCAGACGGTGCCTCAGGCAGGCCTGGGCCAGGGCCTTGAGGGCCGGCGAGATGCCGTGGGCCACGTCCGCCCGGCTCAGGCCGAGGAAGGCGGCGATGCGCTCGACGGGCTCCTCTTCGAGGACGCCGTACCAGATCAGGCCCTGGGTGCGGGACGGGAGCGACTGGAACGCCGGGAGGAGGGGAGGCGTCGGCCCGTCGGGCAGGCCGCTGGAGTTCAGCACCAGCAGGAGGGCCGGGTCCACCCCGGCCGAGCGCTCGCCGGTCGCCCAGTCCGCCGCCAGTCGTACGGTCAGGAGCAGGAGCTGGTGGCGCAGCGGGACGCTCGGCTCCCGGCCGCGGGCCGTCTCGCGGGCCGCCGTGGTGATGGTCTCCGCGGCCAGCCGGCGTGCTGCCGACTCGCTCGTGGCGCACAGGCGGGCGTAGGCGAGGACCGCCGGTTGGTGCCGGCGGCGCAGCTCCTGGAGGGCCGGGAAGGCCGTCGGGGTGGAAGCGCGCAGCAGGTCCGTCAGTCGCGCGTCCGGCGCGTCCGCGTGTTCCGTGCCCACCTCGGCGTGGTCGCCGCCCTGAGCCATCCCGCATCCTCCGTCCCCGTAGTTTCCGGCGTACCAGCCGGTTTGGGGGCCCATCGTGGTGGAGGGGTGGGGTTCGGGAAAGAGGTTTCCCGGGGTAACCGCATAACGGTTCGGGTGCTCGAACACGGCGAGGCGGCCCGGCGTGGTCGCCGGG
>NZ_JBFAET010000342.1:0-5662 GCF_040642095.1 Streptomyces sp. NPDC020362 | reverse complement strand
CGGCGGTGCGGGACCGCCGGGCCGGTCACGCACCGCCGCACGGACGGTGAGGCGCCCGGGTACGGGTCACCGGCACTGTCCGGACCGGGGCCCGTGCACGGTGTTGCCGCTGTCGTCCAGGCCCGGTTCGTTGCCGTCGCAGGACAGCGGGCCGTCGACCTGGTTGCCCTCGAACGCGGGTGTGTCCTCGCCGGGCAGCAGCCCGCTGCCGCTGTTGCCGGTGATCCGCACCGCCCCGGTCACCGCGTTGCCGCCGGCCCCGATGCCGCCGGTGTTGGCGTCCAGGGCGAGCGGACCGTGCACGATGTTGCCCCGGCAGGCCTGCTCACCGCCGCCGATCCGCACGAAGCCGCTGCTGTGCGCGACGGTGACCGGCCCGGTGAGGGTGGACCGGCAGACGGTGAGGGCGAGGGCTCCGTCGGCGGTGACGGGCCCGTCGATCCGGGTGTCCGAGACGGCCAGCGACCCACCGGGCCGCACGGTGACCCTGCCGTCCTGGCTTCCGCCGGAGGCGATGCAGACCGCCTCCCCGGTGTCGACGGTCAGGACACCGTGGTGGGCCGTGTCGATGCACGGCCGGCTGAAGCCGACCGTGAGATCCGTGGGGTCGCCGGTCGTGCTCGGAGAGAAGACGGGGTCGCCGCTGTAGGTGGCGGTGATCGCGTGGTGGCCGGGTCGCAGCCCGCCGGTGGTGAAGCGGGCACGTCCGTGGTCGAGCGGCACGGTCGCCAGCGGCGTCGGGCCGTCCGAGAAGGTCACCGTGCCGCCCGGGGCACCCGCGTTCGCCGGGTCGACGGCGGCGGTGAGGGTGACGGGGTGGCCGAACAGCGGGGTGGACGTGTCCGCGGAGAGCGAGACGGAGGTGTCGTAGCGGAAGGAGACGACCGCACTGCCGGCGCCGTGGTTGACGCCCTGCAGGAGCTGGACCCCGGAGGCGGCCGGTGTCGCGTAGCTGCTGCCGCCGCCTCCGCCGGCCCCGTACAGGTTGCCGGGGTTTCCGCCGCCGGAGCCGCCTCCGCCGCCGAAGTAGCCACCGCCGCCTCCGCCGCCGCCGTTGCCGCCCCGGGCGCCGTTGCCGCCCGGGCCTCCGCTGCCGGGGTTGGGCAGGCCGGTGTTGGGGTCGGTGTCGCTGCCGGCGACTCCGGGACCGCCGAGGGCCGAGTTGGGGCTGCCGGTGCCGGGCGCGCTCGGGCCTCCCCCGCCGCCGGCGACGCCGGATCCGTCGGGGCCGCCGCCCTGGCCGCCGTCCTGGCCGGCCGGTCCTCCGCCGTCCCCTCCCCGCAGCAAGGGCCCGCCGTTGCCCGCGCCTCCGCCGCCGCCGGCCACCAGGACCCGGTCCGAGGGGCCGAAGTCGCCCGCCCGCACATCGGAGGCGCCGCCGCCGGAGCCGCCCCCGCCGTGGGCTCCCCCGCCGCCGGATCCGTGCCCGAACCCGCCGGGCCGGGCGAACTCGCCGTGCCGGGAGGTGCCCGGGACACCGGCGGCTCCGACGGTGATCTGGAGCTGCTCGCCGGGTGTGACGGCCAGTCGCGCCCGGGTCTCGCCGCCGAGTCCGCCCGGTGCCCCGGTGTTCGGCGGGTTGGGAGCGACGAAGCCGGCCGCGCCGCCGCCCTCGGCCCCGTACAGATCGACGGTGAGGGCGCTTACCCCGTCCGGCACGGTGAAGACGTCCGTGCCGGAGGCGCTGTACGTGCAGGTGGGCGGGGCACTGGTGAACAGTCCGCCGGCACCGCAGTGCGACGCGGCGGCCGTGTCGGCCGGTTCGGCGGCTCCGGCCGGCAGCGGCGCAAGGACCGCCACGGCGAGACCGGCCGCGCCGAGGGCGGACAGGAACTGGGTGTGCATGGGTCTCAACGGGTTTCCCTCAGGCAGGAGTTCGGGGGCGGCGGCGCGGCGGCTCAGACGCCGTCGTCGGCGCACAGCGCCCAGACGTCGGAGGAGGTACTCGGCGAACTGCCGCCGCCGGTGTGGGTGGCGGCGGTCCAGTACGCGGTGCCGGTGGTGCCGTCCGAGACCGGGGTGCCGCCGGAGTCGCTGGGGTAGCTGCCGTTGAGGTGGTCGCCCGGGGAGCCGGGACCGGTGAAGTCGGTCGTGGTGACGCTGCCACCGCTGATCGCGGCACCGCCGCTGACGAGTTTGCCGTCGTTCCCGCCGCAGCCGACGGTCGCACTCTGGCCGCTGGTGGCGGCGGTGGGGCCGCTGACCTCGCCGAAGCGCACCTTGACGGTCGTCGCGCCGATGCCGATGCCGTTGCCGCTGCAGATGGCGTAGGCGTAGGTGGTGTTGCCGCTGTTGCCGCCCCCGCCGTTCCAGCCGACCGCGGTCCAGGAGTCGGGGTTGGTCTCGCCGTCGGCGGCGGCCTTCTGCCCGTGGTCGTGCGCGGCGTCGTCGAAGGTGGGGAAGCTCGCGATCGGCTTGAGGCTGCCTACGCTCGCGGGCGTGATGCGGGCCCCGCCGCCGAGCAGGCGGGTGTTCGCGGGGCAGGTGGCGGTGACCAGGCCGACCGCGCCGCTGGTCGTCGGACCGGCGAGCTTGTTCATCACCACCTGGGTGTGGTTGATGACGCTGCTGCTGAAGCACAGGGCGTACGGGGTGCTGGAGAAGTCGGCGCCGACCGCTCCCCCGCTGCCGCCGATGCCGAGCCAGTGGGTGACGTCGGTGCCGACCACACCGGTGGAACCGGTGTATTCGGTACTGCCGTCGGGGCTCGGCGACGTACCGTTGATCTTGTTGCCGTTGGACGCCGTGCCGGTGCCGATGGCCTGGTCGATGCCGCCCCCGGAGATCAGGCCGCTCGCGCAGGCGGCACTCGTGGTGATCTCGGAGAAGGTCGAGCCCGGTCCTGCGGTGGCGCCGGGCGTCTTCACCGTGGCTCCCACGGTGTTGGCGTGGGCGACGCCCGGCACGGCCAGGGCGAGTGCGGCGCCGATGGCGCATGTCTTTGCTGCGGCGAGCTGCCGCACCGGTCCGGTCCTCATCGAGTCCTCCCTCTGTGCAGGCCGCTGCCGCGGCCGCCTGGGAACGCAGGGACGATCGGCCGTGTGGCCGTCGGGTGACATGGGGGCGACGGGTGAACCGCTCACAGATCAGGGCACGGTGGCCACGCGTGGGCCGACTCCGCTCCCCGTACCCGGTGATCTTCTGGATCACTGATGAGTGGTCGCCTGCGGGGAGCGCCCGGATGCCGCGGACGCAGCGTCCCCCGGGTGTTCCGGGCGCCCTCTGTCCGCTTCGAGCATGCGGACTCTAACAGCCACACAGGCCCGCATCCACGGCTTCCACGCATGGAAACCCCTTGCAGATGCGGTCTCTTCCCTTTCCTGCGGCAACGCCTCGGAGGAACCACACACACGACCGCCCAGGAACCGGACCGGGCTCGTGCGAAGCTCCAGCCGGGTCAGCCCTTCGCGGCCGCCCCGGCCACCCGCCGCAGCCCCTCGGTGAGTTGCTCCGCGGTGGTGGCCGTGTCCGGGTCGAAGAGCCACTGGACCATGAGGCCGTTGAGGAGGGTCTGGTAGAAGCGGCCCTCGGTGTCGGCGGCCTCCTTGCCGAGGTCGGCCTCCGGAATGCCGCTGAACATCGACACGAGTCCCGACCTGCCCTCCTCCTGCGCCTCGGCCAGGAGCTTGCGCACCTCCGGAATCCGGTCACCCTGGAAGATCAGCTCGAAGCTCAGCAGCCAGATCGCCCGCGACTCGGGGAAGGACCGGACGACGTTCGCCCACACCTCCTGGAACCGCGCGAGCGACCCCGGAGGCTGCGTCACCTCCCCGCCCAGGCCCGGGTCGAAGCTCTCGCCCACACCCTCGATCAGCGAGACGTACGCCTGCACCAGCAGCGCGCCCTTCGAGCCGTAGTGGTAGCCGATCGAGGCCAGGTTGGTCCCCGACGCCTCCACGACGTCCCGCGCGGTCGTCCGCGCGAAACCCTTCTCCAGCAGGCAGCGCTTGGCGCCTTCCAGCAAATCCTCACGGTGTCCCATGCGGACCACCCTACCGCCGATCCATACAAGCGTCCTAGACGCATGACTTATACAAGCGTTCTAGACAAGCGTTTAAGACGCCCGTACAGTCATCGGCATGACGAACTCGACGAGCACCAACTCCCCTGCCGGGCGGGCCGGCCGGCGCGAATGGACCGCGCTCTGCGTGCTGATGCTTCCGCTGATGCTGGTCTCCATGGATGTCTCGGTCCTCTACTTCGCCATCCCGGCGATCAGCGCGGACCTGGAGCCGAGCGGCACCCAGCAGCTGTGGATCTTCGACATGTACGGCTTCGTCCTGGCCGGCCTGCTGATGACGATGGGCTCGCTGGGCGACCGCATCGGCCGGCGCCGGCTGCTGCTGTTCGGCGCCGCCGCCTTCGGCGCCGCATCCCTGGTCGCGGCCTACGCGAACAGCGCCGAGACCCTGATCGCGGCCCGCGCGGTCCTCGGCATCGGCGGGGCGACCCTGATGCCGTCGACGATGGCGCTGGTCCGCACGATGTTCACCGACTCCAAGGAGCGGGCGAAGGCCATCGCCATCTGGTCCGGCGTGATGACCGGCGGCATCGCCCTCGGCTCCGTGCTCAGCGGCGTTCTGGTCCAGTTCTTCTGGTGGGGCTCGGTCTTCCTGGTCAACCTGCCCGCGATGGTGCTGCTGCTGGTCCTCGGCCCGATCCTGCTGCCCGAGTCCAAGAACCCGCAGCCCGGCCGCTTCGACCTCCTGAGCGTGCCGTTGTCGATGGCGGCGGTGCTCCCCCTGATCTACGGCCTCAAGGAGATCCCCTCCGAGGGCTGGCACCCGCAGTACGTCGTCTCGGTCGCCGCCGGCCTGCTCTTCGCGGCCCTCTTCGTCCACCGCCAGCGCACGGCCGCCTCGCCGATGATCTCGCCGGCCCTCTTCCGCAGCCGGGGCTTCGCCCCCGCCGTCGTCCTGAACCTCGTCTCCTCGCTGGCGATCATGGGCTCGGCGATCTTCACCACGCAGTATCTGCAGTCGGTGCTCGACAAGAGCGCGATGGAGGCGGCCCTGTGGGCACTGCTGCCGTCGGTGCCGATCGGCATGGCGGCCCCGTTGGCGACCGCCCTGGTCCAGAAGGGTGTGAACCGCGCCTACGTCGTCACCGCGGGCTTCGTCATCGGCGCGGCGGGCTACGGCATGCTGGCCCTGCTCGGCACGGACTCCCTCTGGCTCGCCCTCGTCGCCTCCGGCGTCCTGTCCTCCGGCATCGTGATGGTGATCTCGCAGATGACCGACCTGGCCATGGGCGCCGCCCCGGTGGAGCAGGCGGGCGCCGCCTCCTCGCTGCTGGAGACGGGCGCGGAGTTCGGCGGCGCGCTGGGCATGGCGGTCCTCGGCTCCATCGGGGCGGCCGTCTACCGCCACGAGATGCCGGCTTCGGCCCCGGCCGAGGCCCACGAGACCCTGGGCGGCGCGCTCGCCGTCGCCGACCACCTGCCGGGGCGTGCGGGAGACGCCCTGGCGACGGCGGCCCGGGAGGCGTTCACCACCGGCATGCACGGCGCGGCCCTCGCCGGGACGGCGATCCTGGTCCTCGCGGCGATGGCGGCGGCGACGACCCTGCGCCGGATCCACGTCCGGGAGACGCCGGTGGAAGAGCCCGAGAAGGCTGCGGCCTGATCCACCTCACCGCACGAAAAAGCGCCGGGCGGGCTGAC
>NZ_JBFAET010000341.1:0-5695 GCF_040642095.1 Streptomyces sp. NPDC020362 | reverse complement strand
GCTCGCTCCCGGTACGGCGGCGGGGCGGGCTCGGCGAAGAGGAGCGCCTCGGCGGCGGCGAGCAGGGCCATTCCGGTGGTCGTCCCGATCAGCCGCTCGCCGAGCGAGCCGGGGTCGTACGGCGGGAACGACGGCAGGATGTAGAGGAGTTGCAGGCCGGGCGCCGCCCCGGCCTGGCGCGGTCCGCCCACGGCGGAGAACGCGAGCGCGAAGCCGACGACCAGCATGCCGACCACAGCGCTCCAGGTCCGCACGGACAGATAGGTGCCGAGGACCACCAGCAGCCAGCCCACCGGCAGCAGGCGCAGCACCACCGCGGCCCGCTGCCGACCGGTGCCCGGGATCTTGGAAAGGCCGCCCATCGCCACGGCTGCGAACAGGGCGTAGGTGGCCGCGACGGGGCGGCCGAGGCCGTAGCGGAAGAGATAGAAGCAGGCTGCGGCGACCAGCGTCACGTGTACCGCCCGGCGGCCCGAGGCGACGTAGGCCGCCGGGAGCCGACAGGCTCGGACACCCCACACCCCTACAGACTCACGCACCACCGCGCACCCGGCACCTTCGCACTTCGTTCGGCGGGCCGCGCACCACGACGGCTCCGGTGCCCTCCGGCCCGCGGGAGGGTCTCCGGGCCCGTCCGGGGACGGATCTCAGCAGGGGCCGGAGCCCGGCAGCTGCTGCTCCGCCCAGATGGTCTTGCCCGTGGGGGTGTACCGCGTGCCCCAGCGCTGGGCGACCTGCGCGACCAGGAAGAGTCCGCGTCCCCCCTCATCGGTGCTGTGGGCACGGCGCAGGTGGGGCGAGGTGCTGCTGGAGTCCGACACCTCGCAGATGAGAGTCCGTTCGTGGATCAGACGCAGGCCGATCGGGCCGCCGGCATGCGTGATGGCGTTGGTGACCAGCTCGCTCACGATCAGCTCGGTGGTGAAGGCGACGTCGTCCAGTCCCCAGGTGGCAAGCTGGCGGGCGGCGTTGTCCCGGGCTTCGTGCACCGCCCGGGGGTCGGCGGGCACGTCCCAGAAGGCCACGCGGTCGGGGGTGAGGGCGCGGGTCCGGGCGATGAGGAAGGCGACGTCGTCGTGCGGGTGGTCCGGCAGCAGGATGCGGACCATCGTGTCGCAGATCTCCTCGAGCGGGCGGTCGGGGTGGGCCAGGGCGAAGCAGAGCCGCTCGAAACCGATGTCGACATCGCGGTCCGAGGCCTCGATGAGGCCGTCGGTGTAGAGGGCGACGACGCTGCCCTCCTCCAGCTCGAACTCGGCCGATTCGAAGGGCAGACCTCCCAGTCCCAGGGGAGGGCCGGCCGGAATGTCGGGGAGTTCCACGGGCTCGCTGAGGTGGGCGATGGCGGGAGTGGGGTGTCCGGCGCGCGCCACGCTGAGTCTGCGCGAGATCGGGTCGTACACGGCGTAGACGCAGGTCGCGCCGATCACCACGGGGCCTTCCTCGGCCGCCTCCGCCTCGTCCGCCAGGCGCAGGACGAGGTCGTCGACATGGGCGAGGAGCTCGTCGGGCGGCAGGTCCAGGTCGGCGAGAGTCTGTACGGCCGCGCGCAGCCGGCCCATGCTGGCGGCGGCGTGGATGCCGTGGCCGACGACGTCCCCCACGACCAGGGCGACGCGCGCTCCGGACAGCGGGATGACGTCGAACCAGTCCCCGCCCACGCCGGCCTCGGCGTCGGTCGGCAGATATCGGTAGGCGACCTCGACGGCGCAGTGGTCGGGCAGGTCGGGCGGAAGGAGGCTGGTCTGGAGGGCGAGGGCCGCGTTGTGTTCACGGACGAAGCGTCGGGCGTTGTCGACGCACACCGCGGCGCGGGCGACCAGCTCCTCCACGAGCAGCACGTCGTCCTCGTCGAACGGGTTGGGGTTCTCCCAGCGCAGCAGCGAGATCACCCCCATGGTCACCCCTCGCGCCCGCAGCGGTACCACCAGGTGCGTGTGCACCCCGAGATGGATGAGCTTGGCCATGCGCTGCGGATCACCGGCGAGCCACCAGGTCGTCGGGGACAGGACCGGATCGCGGATGGGCCGGCCCGTGGTCAGGCAGCGCATCTGCGGGGACTTCGGCGGGTACCTGGTGGGCTGGCCGACGGAAACGATCGCCTCCGGCAGTTCCTCGTGGATCGACAGGTGCGCCGCCCGCTGCAGCGTGCCCCCGGAGACCGGCCTCGGGGTGAGGTCCTTGGCCGCGAGGACACCCTGGAACAGGTCGATCGCGACGAAGTCGGCGAGCTGCGGCACGAGGACCTCGGCCAGTTCCTGCACCGTGCGGTCGAGGTCCAGGGTGGTTCCGATGCGCTGTGACGCCTCGTTGACCAGGGCGAGCCGCTCACGGGCCCGGTCCTGGGCGGTGAAGTCCACGGCGGTGTGGCACACCCCGAGCGTCTTGCCCTCGACGTTCCTCAGCGGGAACGACGACCGGAGCCGGAGGCGGCCCTGTGCGTTGCGGCGGGACATGCCGTGCGGGGTCGTCATATGCTCCACGGTCGGCGTGGTGCGGCCCGACATCAGGGCCTGGCGCGCCTGCCAGTCCATGGCCGGTGGTACCCGCCCGAGTCCGGGAAGTCCCGCCGCCGGGTCGGACCCGTAGTGGGGCGGCAGGCCCTCCATGGCGGCCAGCACCCGGTTCACCCACTGGAACCGCAGCTCACTGTCGAGGACGGCGATGCCGATCGGTGAGTCCTCCAGGAGGCCGCGCATCACCGCCTGGTCCAGCTCCCACCGGTGCGAGTCGGTGACGTCACAGGCCACGGCGAGCCAGGCGGAACCCGGCTCCGCGCCCAGCGGACATGCCCGCAGGGCCAGCTCGACCGGGTGGCCGGCGCGGTGACGCGCGGTGATCAGGCCCTCCCACCCGTCCCCGATCCGCTGCGCCGCGGACAGCGCGGCGGCCAGCGAGTCCTCGCTCGTGAGGACCATGGCCGCGGGCTGCCCGAGCACACGGGACGCCGAATAGCCGAGGAGGGTCTCCGCCTTCGGATTCCAGTAGCGGATCAGGCCGTGGGCGTCCACGAGGACGACTGCGGCAGACGTGATGCCGTACGGATCGTCGTGATGTGTATCGGGCAGATCCCTGAGACCCATGGTGTCGGCCCCATCCGCGGGCGGGCTTCCTGGCACCACGGTCTCATATAGCCCGCGGCGTGTCTTCGGGGCCGCAGGCCCGGCACGTGCCCATGCCGGTCCGGGGCGGACGGCAGCGGCCTCAGGGCCGGTCGGCCCCGGGCTGTGCGGTGAAGACGCGCTCCAGCAGGGCGTGGAAGGTGTCCCGCTCCTGCTCGTCGAGCCTGCTCAGGCCCGCGAGCGTGTGGTGCATCTTCCCGCGGATCACGTCGATGACCCGCTCGCCTTCCGCGGTGAGGACGACGTTCTTGACGCGCCGGTCGGAGGGGCTGGGCTCTCGGCGCACCAGACCGCGTTTCTCCAGCCGGTCGACGATCCCGGTCATGTTGGAGGCGTCGCAGGTCAGTGTGGTGGCCAGCACGCTCATGGAGGCGGGTCCCCGGCGCAGCACGCTGAGGGTCTTGCCCTGGCTGGCCGTGAGGTGCTCGCTCGCGGCGGCGACCGTGAAGTCGCCGTAGTAGGCAGCCAGTGACACCGAGAGCAGCTCCATGAGCTGGGCCGTGCCGACGCCGGAGGGTGCGGTCATGCGTGTCACCTTACCCCCGGAAACTTGACTATCTCAAATATCGCTGACTACCGTCTTCCTCATTACTTGAAGTTCTCAAGCTTCGATGTTCTTAAGTAGTCCATCGAGCTCTCACCTAGGGAAGAGATTCCGTGTCTCAAGCACAGCCCGCGCCGGCTCGACGGCACTCCGCAGACGCCACGGTCGTCCTGGTGCTCGGGCTTGCCGCGATGGTCGTCTCGATGATGCAGACCCTGGTCGTCCCGATCCTGGGAATCATCCAGAACGACCTCCACGCCAGCACCGCGAACGTCAGCTGGGTGACCACCGCCACCCTTCTGTCGGCCGCCGTCTTCACCCCACTGCTCGGCCGCTTCGGTGATCAGCACGGCAAGAAGCAGACCCTCGTCGGGGTTCTGCTCGTGATGATCGCGGGCTCGGTGCTCGCCGCCACCACCACCTCGCTGACGTGGCTGATCGTCGGCCGGGTGCTGCAGGGAGCGGCGACCGCGATCTTCCCGCTCGCCCTGTCCATCCTGCGCGAGGAGATCAAGCCCGAGAAGCTGCACGGGGCCATGGCCCTGGTCAGTGGCACGCTCGCGTTCGGCAGCGGGCTCGCCCTGGTCGGTGCCGGGCTCCTCACCCGTGGCTCCGACCCCGACTACCACCGGGTCTTCTGGCTCGCGGTCGTGCTGGCCGTGGTGGCGCTGGCGGGAGTCCTGTTCACGGTGCCCGCGTCCCGGGCGACGACGGGGGGCCGCACGGACTGGCTGGGCGCGGGCACCCTGGCGGCGCTGCTGGTGCTGCTGCTTCTGCCCATCTCGCAGGGGCACGAGTGGGGTTGGACGTCCGGCCGTACCCTCGGCTCCTTCGCCGGCGCGATCGTCATGGCCGTGGTGTGGGTCGTGACCGAGCGCCGGGTCAAGGAGCCCATGGTGGACATGAAGATGTTCGCCCACCGGCCCGTCCTCTTCACCAACCTGGCCGGGCTGCTGCTGGGCTTTGCGATGTTCGCGCAGTTCATCGGCGTCTCGTACCTCGTCCAGGTTCCCGAGCGCGTCGCGGGCTACGGCTTCGGCGCCTCGGTGCTGGAAGCGTCAGTCGTGTATCTGCTTCCGACCACGCTCGTCTCGCTCCTGGGCGCCCAGTTCGGCGGCGTACTGGTGCGCCGGATGGGCGCACGCGTCACGCTGGCCGTCGGTGCCTGCTTCGGCGTGGTCGGCTTCACGTGGCTGAGCGTCGCGCACGACGCGACCGCCTCGGTGATCGGGGCCGGCATGGTCATCGGCCTGGCGATCAGCTTCGGCTACGCCGCCATGCCCGCGCTCATCGTCGCCAGTGTCCCTCACCACCAGTCCGGCATCGCCAACGGCATCAACTCCATCTCCCGCTCGGTGGGCAGCGCCGTCGCCAGTGCCGTCATCACCTCGCTGCTGGCGTCGAAGACCATTCCGCTCCCGAAGGGCATGCCCGCACTGCCCCAGGAGAGCCAGTTCACGACGAGTTTCGTCATCGCCGGAGCCGCGTTCGCCCTGGTCGTCGTCGTCGCACTGGCCGGGATCACGGCAGCGCACGCGCCCAGCGCCCCCGCGTTGCGCAAGGCCACGGATTCGGGTACACCCGAGCCTGCACCGGCGGAACACGACGCCGAGCCCGTACGACCGTCCTGAACAGGCCCTTTCCCGCCGGGAGCAGTAGCTCGTACTTCGGTGGGTGACGAGCCGGCGGCGGGCACCCATGAGCCCGCCGCCGAGCCGTCCTCCACCGGCCGTCCGGCCGACCCCGCACCTTCACCGAGAGGCATGTCACGATGACGACGTCCGACCCCACTGACCTCACGTCCGGCCCCGCGCCGATCGATCACCGCGGGACGGTCGCGGTGGAGACCGCCCGGTTCGTCGCAGCCGTCAAGGGCGCCGACCTCACCACCGAGGTGCCCGGGTGCCCCGGCTGGACGCTGGCCGACCTGGTCAAGCACACCGGCAGCGTGCAGCGCTGGTTCTCGGTCCTGCTGGGGTCGCGGATCCAGGAGCCGCCCCGGGGGCGTGAGGTGGACCTTCGGCTCCCG
>NZ_JBFAET010000340.1:0-5703 GCF_040642095.1 Streptomyces sp. NPDC020362 | reverse complement strand
TTGGCGTGGTGTTCGTCGTTGGCAATGACTATGGTGTCTATGGCCGCTGCCAGTTCGTCGCGGGAGGCGAACGGGCCGCGGCGTAGTAGACGTCGGGTCAGGGTGAAGAAGAACAGCTCGACTTGGTTGAGCCAGCTGGCGTGTTTGGGGGTGTGGTGGATGTTGAAGCGGGGACGGGTGGCCAGCCATGCCTTCGTCTTCTTCGCGACGTGGGATGAGCCGTTGTCTATGACCAGGTGGATGCTGGTGCCGGCGGGGATGGACTCGTTGAGTTGGCGTAGGAAGCCGATGAAGGTGTCGGCGTTGTTGCGGTCGATGCGCTCGGTGAGGACTTGGCCGGTGTGGACGTTCAGGGCGGCGATGATTGAGACGGTGCCGTGGCGGATGTACTCGAACTCCCGGCGGGTGCGCTGCCCGGGGCGGCCGGGCTGGCCGGGGTGTTTGCGGGAGCGTGCGGTGATCCCGGTCTTCTCATCCACGCTGATCACCACCGCGTTCGCAGGGCAGGTGCGGTAGAGCGCGCACACGTCAGCGGCACGGGTGAAGAACTCCGGGTCGGCTGGTCGGGTCAGCCAGCCGCGCACCAGGTGCGGCTTGAGATCGACGCAGGCCAGGATCCGTCCGACCTGGGAGGCGGAGACCGCCAGGCCAGAACGGCGCAGGTGATCGGATAGCAGTCGGTGGGTCCACACGGTGTCGGCGGTGGGCGGTTGGGCGGTCGCGGCGGCGATGACCTGCAGCTTGTCCTCGGCGGACAACCGGGGCCGCCCCAGCGGCCGGGGCCGGTCGACGAGCGCAGCCAGCCGCTCGGCGGTGAACCGCTTGCGCCAGGAGCGGACGGTGTCCACATGCCGCCCGGCCGCGCGGGCCGTGGCGGCGTTCGACATTCCCTCGGCCAGTGCCAGGATCACCGAAGCCCGCTGCACCTGCGCGAACGGCGCGGTGCGCGAGTCTCCCAGGCGTTCAAGCACCTCACGCTCGGCCTGGGTCAGTTCGATCGTGAACGGACTGGTCAGCCGCATCGCCCCACCCCGAGATCAGCTTATTGATCCGCTGATCATTGCGTGGTCAGGGTGGTGCGTGCCGTCGCCGGGGGCGGATCAGGCAAGATGGGCGGCATGGCCAGCTCGAACACCGTCAAGGCCGCAGCCTTGCAGCAGCGTCTGACCGCCCATGCCGCCCGCTGGCCACAGATCACCGAGCTCAAGGTCCGCTGGCGGGCCGGATACGCCTGCATCGACGCCGTCATCAACGGCGACGACGAAGACGACTTGCAACTGTGCAGGCTCAAGGACACCGGCCACCCCGAGATGTGGGGCTTCGCTCTGTTCACCTACAGCAACGAACGCTACGAGGACAACATCCTGCCCACGGGCCTGTCCTTCGGAAGCCCCGAAGACGCCCTCGACTGCGCCGTCGGCCTCTACCTCGGCGACCCCGCCAGCTGACCGGCAACCCCCGAAGGATCAACGCGGCGCTGCACTAGTGCTGGATTCCTCAAACGGAGTACACATATTGGCGCCGTAGTACCCGGGTTGGTGGTGCGGGTCTGCCCCAGATCCAGGGCCGGGCTCGGGCGTTGAGCTGAGATGTTGCGAGGCGGGTGGCTTGTTCAATCTCGGGTGGTCCGGCGAAGGACTGGCCTGCGAGGGCGGCCTTGCGGAAGATGCGCCACCAGCCTTCCTGCAGGTTGAGCCAGCAGGCGCCGACGGGGATGAAGACGTGCCGGATTCTGGGGTGGTCCTCCAGCCAGGTGCGGGTGGACAGGCTGTTGTACGAGGACAGGTTGTCGGTGACGATGTAGATGTCACCGGCGGGATTGGCTACCTCGGCCTTCTGAAGAAACTGCTGGTAGAAGGCGCTGTTGCGAGAGGAAGCGGTCATGGTGACCTCGTGTCCGTCCCGCACGCGCAGAGCTCCGTAGACCCAGGTCTTCTCCGGCCCCCGGCTGCAGTCGACTTCGGACTTGATGCGGTGACCGTCCGGCGACCAGCCCGGCGCCGGCGGGAAAGCACGGGGGATCACCGGTCCGAGCTCGTCGGCGCAGACGACCGTCGCGCCTTCGGGCGGGCAGGTGTAGAGCTCGATGATCCGTGTCCTTTTCCCTCGAAGTCCAGGTCCCTGGACCGGGTCCAGGACCGGGTGCGGCGCCAGCGCACGCCCTCGGCCAGCAGGATCCGGCGGACCTGGCTGCGGCCGACCTCGATGCCCAGCCTCCTGGCCTCGGCGGCCAGTGCGTCGAGGGTCCACTCCGGCGGCCCGGACTCATCCGCCGCGGCCAGTTCGCCGTCGGCCTGCACGGTCAGCCGGCCCGGCGCTGGCTGCCTGACCAGGCCGATGATCTTTGAACGTTCCGCCTCGGTGATCCGACGCTTGCGGCCCTGCCCGACCTCGGCCGAGGCCGCCCGCGAGCGGGCCCAGCCGCTGTGAGGTCTCGATCCCCTTGCGGGCGATGCGGTGCTTGATGCCACGTCCTCGTAACCGGACAAGCTCCACGCAGACAAGGGCTACGACCATTCTCACCTGCGGCGATGGCCTGCGCCGCCGCCCGCGGCGGGAGCGGTGCGGCCATACCAACCTGGACGAACCGTTTGCGCCGGGAGCGCACGGCGTCGATGTGCACCCCGACCTGCGCGGCGATCGCCGCGTTCGAACAGCCGGCATCGGCGGCCAGCAGAATCTCGTAGGTGAACTCGTTTGGTTTGAAGCAATAGTTGGCGCTTTGCAGCCCATACCGTCGCCGCTGTGGCCCAGCGATTTCCTGGTATCTCCATGCAGTGGTCAGGCCTGAACCTCCTCACCCAGTTCCTTGCCTGGGTGCCGACTGCGTCCATGTGTTGGCTTCGAACGAGTCCTCTGGCCCCAGAGGAACGAGTCTTCTGTCCCCGATTAGCGATCTTCGGGGCCTGCTGTGAACGAGTCGATTGGCCCCACCTGAGCACGTGAGAGCCGTGCGCGGCTCTCTTTCTGGCCGAGGTGTCAGCAGGCAGATACCTGGTGTTGCCCAGTTGGCCTGCAAGCCGAGATCTGGATACCAGCTGATTCGTGTCTGTTCATGGTGAACAGTGATCCGGCGTGTGCGGATGTTCTTGAAGTCGGCGAGTAGGGACGGGACCAGTCGCTGGGGTGGTGGCGGTTCGTCAAACCGGTCCAGGCCAAAGAGTCCTGCCGATTTGTGACGCTCGTCTCAGACACAGCTTCTTACGTAGTTTCACGGACGCGTTGCGGGCTCGCGATATGCCAGGCTCGTATGGGTTCCCGACTTTCGCGGTGTGCGTGCCCGTGGGGAGCAAACAGCGTACGAAGGGGGAGCGGGACGTGAGGCTGGTGATCGCAGATCGCTGCAGGGCTGCCGTTAGCCCGGGGGCTGACGGCCAGTTCCGGGACATCGTCTGGCCCGCGTCCTTCCCGGACGCGCCCCGGGCCCGTGTCCACGCGCACGCCCTGGCCGCACTGGTGGTCATCACCTCGGTGTGTGCGGCGTTCAGGGGCTTCTACTGGGCTGACGACCCCCAGGTCAGCCAGTACCGCGCGGGCCAGTGGGGGTTGGCGGTGCCGTTTGGGCTGATGGCGGTGCCGCTCCTGCTGATGTGCGCCGTGCTGGCGGGCGCCCTGCGGTCCTGGCCGAGGGTGCCGTACCGGGTGCTGGCCGCCGCGGCCTGGACGATGTCGGCACTTGCGATCTTCGTGGTGCTGCTGGGGACCTCGCTGACGAACGACAGCGACTACTGCACGGCGAATGCGCCCGTGGATCCGGTCTCGGGGAATGTGGTGGCTCTGTGCCTCGTGGCCGCGCTGGCCGCGCTGGCCGCCGGATCGTTGGCCGGGTGGATCGCGTGGGTGATCTCGCGTCGCCGAGCGCGGCCCGTAGTGCTGTACGCAGTGTGGCTCGCCACGGTCGCCGCCACCGTCGTGCTGACCCTGGCCGTGCCGCTCCACGCGGCTCAGACCTGCGGTCCGTCCGGGTTCGGCTGAGGACCGCCGCTCACTCCGGCACGCCCCAAGACCTGTGCTTGGCATGTCGGCATCAGACACAGGCAGTGAGGGACGAAAACTTGCCGTCGAGAAGATCACGACGGCTCGTCGTCTTGCTGCCCAGCATGACACCCGCCGACCGCCCACCCCGACTACTCAAAGGCCCTTGACTGCACCACGGCCCGAGCGATCCGCCCGCCCGGGCCAGCACACCCCGATCGGCGTGTCAGGCGAGACCGATCCGGCTGAGCGCGGTGGTCCAGTCGCTGACGATCGCCTGCTGCGCCGCCTTGAGAGTGACCTTCCCGGAGCAGACAGCGGTGTGCAGCTTTGTCTCCACCGGATCCTTCAGGTTGTTCACGCCCGAGCCCGGCTTGTGGCCCGGGTCTGCCGACTCCACCCACAGGTTGCGGGCATCGTTCGGGTCACCGCCCAGTTGCAGGCTGATCAGGTGGTCGTACTCGGCGTCACCGAGACTGCCCTTGTAGCCGTAGGAGGCGGCGTTCAGCTGCTTCTCCTTGCGCGTGACCGACTCCGGCGGCCGGATGTGCTTGGTGTAGCCGCCCTTGCGGCAGATCGACGACGCCAGGTTCGCCTGCGTCACCGCCGGAGAGACAGCACCCGGCGGGCACGCCAGGTCCTCAAGGGGGCTCGCCCTTCTCATACCGGTAGTGGCAGCTGCCCGCCGGCGGCTGCTGCTGCACCGTGTACGTCGTCTACGGCCCCGCTCCTAGCAGCAGCGGCGCAACCGCGAGCAGCTGGTGCTCACGCAGCACACACCCCGACCCCGCTCCCCTCGCACCACCGAGACTCTGCCGGAGGCCACCAAATGGACACCGAGCACTGCGCCGTCGACGGCTGGGCCGATGCCATCCCCGCCCCCGGCCGGCGCTGCACCGCCACCTTCAACCTGATCGTCCGCCCCGCCGACGCCGACACCATCGCCCAGGATGCCCCCGACACGGTCGTGGCCTGCACCAGCGGAGACCCCCAGATCACCCGCGAACTGCTGACCGGCATCCAGCCCGGCGACCTGCTGCATTACCGGCACCCTGATCCAGCCCCAATCGCCCGGCGAGCCCGCCCGGCTCATCGTCGACGCCCTGAAGGTCCTGGAAGCCGCGCCCATCCCGGTCCTGCGTGAGACGGTGATGGACCGGCACGGCAACTACGGCGTCATCTTCGACCCCGACCGCGACCAAGTGCCCGTCTTCACCACGCTCGGACACTGGGTCGGCCTGGCGGACAACCCCGACGCCATCGCCACCCTGATCGACATCCACGAGTGCGTGAACGGCGGTGACGCGTAATGCCCACAACCACCACGCAGGCCCGCACCGTCCTGGAACGGTTCCCCGCCGGAGGCCCCCGCGGCTCCTGGCCAGCCGAAGAGTACGCCGCCGCCCAGCGCGCCCAGCGCGCCCAGGGCACCAACGCTCAGGTCGTGATGGAGCTGCGCACCGACCAGTTCCTCGTGGTCACCGGGATCACCACCCAGTAGCACCACCCCTGGAGCGCCGCGCCCGCCCTTCCCGGCCGGGCGCGGCGTGGTACGTTCCCGCCCCTTCATCACCGAGCAGGAGGCTCTCTTGCGCCCGATCCGTCTGATCTCATTCGGCTACCTGCACCTGCCCACCGGCCCGGACGGCTCCCCCATCCCGCCCACCGCCGACCGGATCGAGGATGTCCGCGACCCGGCCGCCGCCCGCGACATCCTCGACCTGGACG
>NZ_JBFAET010000339.1:0-5726 GCF_040642095.1 Streptomyces sp. NPDC020362 | reverse complement strand
CCGGGCACCTCTCCCTGTTCCCGGCCTCCGGTTTCCCGTGCCGTTCACATGAAGAGAGTGGCAGGAGGAGCTGACGGGGAGCTGATGCGCCGCTGACGGCCCGCGAGGCGCGACCTGCCGGACGGCGAACCGGACACCACGGTGGACGGAGCGTCGCGCCGGATCCCGGCCCCCTTCAGCTGCCGTGGACGCCGGCCAGTTCCCTCCCGGTGACCACGACGGGCTCGATCCGCAGGAAGACGCCGTCACCGACGGACCTCCACGACGTGGGACCGCTGTGCGACAGGCGTTCGTGCTCGGCCGGATCGGTCACGAGCAGGGCGCGGCCGGTGACGACCACGCTCCAGCCGGAACGGGTCGCCGTGTCGAATTCGTCCGCCTCGAAGGCGACCACGGCACCGTCGACGGCCCGTACCAGATCCGAACCGGCCGAGGTGCGCACGAGCACGGAGGAGTCTGTGTCGAGGCAGAAGTTCACCGGGAGTACCGCGGGCAGCGCCTGCTTGGTGTAGACGACGCGGCCCACCGGCACCTTGGCCAGCAGGCGCAGACACGCCTGCCTGTCGAGTGCGTGGAAGCCGTCGTCGGTGACCATCTGGCCATCGTCTTCGGGCGCACCCGGGCCGGGTAGGGCCGATCGGCCCTACCCGTGGCCCAGGACAGTCCTCGTTCCAGGTGGCGTCCCCGCCCACCGTGACGGAGGGGCGCCGGGCCGGCGGTGGTGGGCACTGGAACGGCCCGTTGGCAGCAGCAGCGGCAGCCGACCGGTGCATCGTGGCGCCCGAGTGGACCCGACGGGTCCGGAAACAGGGCCGGTCGGCCCAACGCGTGCAATCCGGGGGCGCGTTTAAGGTGCCGGTGGCGCGGTCGGCCTTCGGTGGGGGAGGCCGAGCGGAGCCGTCGGCCGAGGCGGGGAGGCGACAGTCCGGGATCCGCTACGGGGCACATCGAAGGTGTCCGGCCGGTGTCTGACACTGCGTCACAGGTCGGAGCCCGGGCGTGGCCACCGGTGCGCGGCACACCTCACAGCTTCAGCGTGAACCAGGTGGTCTTGCCCTCGTCCGTCGGCCGTACCCCCCAGCTCTCGGCGAGGCTGCGGACCAGGAGCAGACCGCGGCCGGACTCCTCGTCCTGGGCCGCGAGCCGCGGCTGGGGCAGATGCGGGCTGCGGTCGCTGACCTCGATGGTCAGGTCGGTGGGGGTCCGGCACAGGCGCAGTCCGACGGGGCCCTCCGCGTGCTGGACGGCGTTGGTGAGGGTCTCGGAGAGCAGCAGCAGTGCGTCCTCGCCCGTGGTGGTGCAGTCCCATGTCGCCAGGGTGCGGCGCAGGAAGGCACGGCCCTCGGGCACGGAGGACGGGGCGGCGGGCAGCTCGGTGGTGACGGCGGCGGGCGCGGCCGCCGGCAGCTGGGCCAGCAGGAGGGTCACATCGTCGTCGTGGCCCTCGGCGTCGGGCAGCAGGGCGGAGAGCACGCGGTCGGCGGCCGCCTCCAGCCCCGCCGACCGCGGCAGACAGGTGTCGAGGACCGAGGTGAGTTCGGAGATCCTTACCTCGATGTCGCTGCCGGGCGTCTCGACCAGGCCGTCGGTGTACAGCACGAGCGTGGCGCCCGGCTCTATGTCGGTCATGGACTGCTCGTAGAGGATGCCGCCCACGCCGAGCGGGGCGTTGACCGGTGCGGGAAGCGTGCGGACACCGTCGCAGGGGCCGACGACGAGGGTCGGCAGATGCCCGGCGGAACAGACGGTCACGGTCCCGGCATCCGGGGCGATCACCAGGTAGCAGCAGGTGACCAGCTGGTCGGGGACGTCCAGGTCGGTCACGACGGTGTCCAGTGCCTGCATCAGCCGGCGGGGCTGCATCTCCGTCTTGGCCAGTGCGTGGGCCGCCGAACGAAGCTGCCCCATGACAGCGGCCGCCTCCAGGCCGCGGCCCATCACATCGCCTATGAGGACGCCGACCCGTCCGGCGCCCAGCGGGATGAGGTCGAACCAGTCGCCGCCGACGCCGGCGCCCTGGGTGGCGGGCCGGTAGCGGCTGGCAGTGGCCAGCCCGGGGATCGCGGGCGGGGTACCCATGAGGCTGCGCTGCAGGGTGAGGGCGATGTGCCGCTGCTGTTCCAGCAGCGCAGTCAGCTCAGCCTCCGCGCGCTTGCGGTCGCTGATGTCCCGGACGATCGCGCACGCCCCGACCACCCTGCCGCGGGTGTCCCGGGTCGGCCACAGCGTGACGTCGACGTCGAGCATCGCCCCCGTACTGGTGACCCGCAGCGTCTCGAAGTGCTCGACCTTCTCCCCGTGCCGCAGCCTTTTCAGCAGGGTGCTGACGTCGTCGTGCAGTTCGTCCGGGGCGAGCAGGGACACGTGCCGGCCTATGACCTCCTCCGCGGAGTAGCCGTACAGCCGTGCGGCGGCGGCGTTCCAGTAGGTGATGTACCCGTCCAGGGTCTTGGCGAGAATGGCGTCCTGGGAGGATTCCACGAGCGCGGCCAGCTCGTTGATGCGGGCCTCGGCCGCCTTGCGGTCGCTGACGTCCCGCACCGCGGCGGAGACCAGCAGCCCGTCCGCGGTCTCCAGCGGGCTCAGGCTGATCTCCACGGGGAACTCGGTGCCGTTCTTGCGCAGCCCGTGCAGCTCCAGTCCGGCCCCCATGGGGCGCACCTGGCGGTTGGCGGCGTAACCGCCGCGGTGCCGGGTGTGGTCGCCGCGGAACCGGTGGGGCACCAGCAGCTCGACCGGCCGGCCGAGCAGCTCCTCGCGCCGGTAGCCGAACAGTGCCTCCGTCTGGGCGTTGACCAGCCGGATCGAGCCGGTGTCGTCGACGATCACCATGGCGTCCGGCGCCGCCTCCAGGAGCCCGCGGAAACGTTCCTCGGCCGCGGAGGGGCCGCCCGGCGACAGCGGGGCGCCGCAGGGGCACCGGTCCAGGACCGCGGGGTCCGCCGGCCGTGGCGGCTCGTCTGCGAACGTGTTCATGGGCCACCCCGCGGTGTCGCGCGTGCAAGAGACGGCCATCCCAACGCATGGCGGGCGCCGCCGCCCTGCCTTGTCGCGTCATGCCGGGCAGCGATCGCAGGACGTCCGCGGTCGGACCGGACCTGCCGGGAACAGAACCAGGTTTGACCGTTCGGCGTCGCAGACGGGGGCGGCGGTGTTCAGAGGTCCGCCGCGTGATCGGGTACGTACGTCTGCAGATCGCGCGGCGGGCGCTGATAGCCGGTCGACGGCGGCCGCTCCGGCAGCTCCAGCACCGGCGGCGCCACCTCACGGTAGGGGAGGGACTCCAGCAGGTGAGCGATCATGTTCAGCCGGGCTCGGCGCTTGTCGTCGCTCTCGACGACGAACCACGGAGCCTCCGAGGTGTCGGTGTGCACCAGCATCGTGTCCTTGGCGCGTGAGTACGCCTCCCAGCGGGTGATCGACTCCAGGTCCATCGCCGACAGCTTCCAGCGGCGCAGCGGATCCTCCAGCCGGCGCCGGAAACGCTCCTGCTGCACCGTGTCGCTCACCGAGAACCAGTACTTGCGCAGCAGGATCCCGTCGTCCACCAGCATCCGCTCGAAGATCGGGCACTGGCGCAGGAACCGCTGGTACTCCGGCTGGGTGCAGAACCCCATGACGTACTCCACGCCCGCGCGGTTGTACCAGGAGCGGTCGAACAGCACGATCTCCCCGGCGGCCGGCAGATGCTCGACGTAGCGCTGGAAGTACCACTGGGTCCGCTCGCGCTCCGTGGGCTTGGGAAGCGCCGCGATCCGGGCGACGCGGGGGTTGAGGTGCTGGGCGACCCGCTGGATGGTGCCGCCCTTGCCGGCCGCGTCCCGTCCCTCGAAGACGACGACCAGCCGGACGCCCTCGGCCCGCACCCACTCCTGCAGCTTGACCAACTCAGCCTGCAGACGCAGCAGTTCCTTCTCGTACGCCTTGCGTGGCAGTTCGTCCGTCGTCTTGTCGGCCATGACGCCTCGTCTCTCCCGCGCCCCCGCATGGACGCCGTCCACAGCCCCCTCACCTGGTCACGCTACCGCCCGGGAGCCCACGGCACAGGCGGGCGCCGAGCGGCTCGGGGACCGCCCGGACCCCCCGGTGGTCCCACCCGGCCCTCGCGATGTCGTCTCCGAAGTGCTTCCATGGAAGTGGCGGAAAGTACGTCTACCCGACGCGGGGAAGCGGCCGCATCGATCGGTCGCGCACCGCGCAATCAGGATCCGCGAGAAGCGGGTGTGCTTTCCGCCGTGCGCGTGCCTTCCGGAACGCTCGGCCCGTGGGCGGAGAGGGCAGGATTTGAACCTGCGTGGGCCGCGTGGGGCCCGACCTCGAGGCGTGCTCGCTGGTCCCCGATAAGCCACTCCGGGCACCTCTCCCTGTTCCCGGCCTCCGGTTTCCCGTGCCGTTCACATGAAGAGAGTGGCAGGAGGAGCTGACGGGGAGCTGATGCGCCGCTGGCGAGGTGCTCCGTCAGGCGGCCCGGTGCACCACCCGACCGCCGGTCACGGTCAACACGACCGGTTCATCGGCCAGTTCGTCGCCGGGTGCATGTACCGGGTCGACGGACAGGGCGGTCAGGTCCGCACGGTGGCCTGGTGCGATGCGGCCGGCGATGCCCGATTCACCGGCCGCCGCGGCCGCGTGGCCGGTGCAGCCCTCCAGTGCCTGCAACGCCGTGAGGCCGGGCCGCTGCGCCGCTGCGCCCCGGGGGCTGCGGGCCGTCGCCAGCACGGCGCGCACGTCGTAGTGCGCGATGGGCCAGTCCGAGCCGAGGGCGAGCGTCGCCCCGGCCTCGCGCAGGTCCCGCAGCCGCCAGGCGCGGGCCGCCCGGTCGGTGCCCGGGCGGCGGGACCACTCGTCGGTGCCGTCCGCCCGCGTGTAGCCGGTGTGCGGGGGCTGCAACGAGGCGGCGACGCCCAACTCCACGAATCGGGGCAGGAGTTCGTCGGGAACCGTCTCGATGTGCTCGATCCGGTGGGCCCCCTGCACGTCGGGCCCGAGCGAGGCGACGGTGTCCAGGACGTGGCGCACGGCCGCGTCCCCGATGGCGTGCGTGGCCGTCCGCACGCCGGCTCTGTGCAGGGTGCCCACGGCGGCGGCGTACGCCTGCGGGTCCGGCCAGAACGCGTCCGTGCCCTGGCCGTGGCAGTCGGGGCGCTCCAGCCAGGCGGTGCCGCCCTCGACGGTGCCGTCCATGAAGAACTTGGCCCCGCCGACGGCCCAGTGCCGGCCGCCCCTGCCCTGCAGTTCGATCAGTTCCCGCAGGGCGTCCTCGTCCGCACCGGGCATGCACCAGGGTGCGAACCGCAGCCGCACGGGAAGCACCGTCTCCCGCGCCACCGAGGCCACCGGGTCCAGGTCGCCGCCGTCCATCACATGGGCGCCGGTGAGGCCGGTGACGGCCATCGCGGACAGCAGCTCCAGCAGCCGCGCGCGCCGCACGGCGCACGACGGCCGGGGTACGACACCGGCCAGCAGGTCCATCGCGGCATGCTCCACGAGGTGACCCGTCGGCCGTCCTTGGGCGTCGCACACCACCTCCGCGCGCTGGGCGAAGGCGCGCGGCCCGGTCACCTCGGCGGCAGCCAGCGCCGCGCCGTTGGCGAGCGCCGAGTGCCCGTCGTACAGCCGCAGGAAGGCGGGTGTGCCGTCCAGTACGCCGTCCACCAGGTCGTGGTGGACGAGCCGGCCCTCGAAGGCGCTGTGGTCCAGGCCGTGGCCGACCACCCAGCCGTCCA
>NZ_JBFAET010000338.1:0-5776 GCF_040642095.1 Streptomyces sp. NPDC020362 | reverse complement strand
CTCACGGCGACCATGCTGGGCGCCGCCGCGGTGCACGTGCGCCGCAAGGAGGCGAAGGCGGTCCCGGTCAGTCTGGTGCTGCTCCTCCTGGCCGCTCTTGTGGCCTGGGGCCGCTTCGGCCCCTATGTCTTCTGAGCCTCACCCCCTCCCCGACGTGATCCTGCAGAAAGGAATCGACATGATCAACCGCCGCAACGTCCTCCGAGGTGGAGGCGCCGCTGCCCTGGGCGCCCTCGCCATCACCGCAGTAACCAGCGGAACCGACCTGGCCACCGCGGCCACGGGCGACCGGGAAGTGCTCGGCGACCCGGCCTCCACCCCGCAGGCCGAGTCGCTTTGGCCGACCAACCTGACTCATACGGAGCGCAAGCACCTTGAGGTCTTCGACGAGTTGGACTTCGTCGTCTACTCCGGTCAGCAGTGGGACCGGCTCGGTGAGAGCCACGCACAGAACATCCGCGTCCACTGGCCCGACGGCCACTACACGGACGGCATCGACCGGCACATCGCCGATATGAAGAGCCAGTTCGTCTGGGCGCCGGACACGCGCATCACCGAACACCCGATCCGCATTGCCAAGGACAACCTGACCTCGGTGACCGGCGTCATGCAGGGCACCTTCACGCGTCCCATGCCGGACGGCAAAGGCGGCTTCATCCAGCCGACGGGCAAGAAGTTCTCCATCAACATGGCCACGGTCGGCATCTGGAACAAGCACGGAGTGATGGAGGAGGAGTTCCTCTTCTGGGACAACCTGACCTTCTACCAGCAGATCGGCCTCGCCTGACCCGCGCGTGGCCCGGGGGTGCGGGTCTGGGTCGTAGGGAGGGGTCAGGACTGCTGCGGCATGTCGCGGTCGATGAACTCGTTGGCCTTCTCCTGCGTCATGTCGACCTTGTCGGAGAACGTGCTCCCTGTTCGCTCGTCGACCATGTCTACCCCGCGATCAACGGCCTCCTTGGCCTTGTCCGGGTGCTGACCAAGCATCCCTTGAGCTTGTCGACAATCGACATGAATATCCTCCTTCGGGCGGTATTGGCCTTCCCGGCATCCCCCTCCCTCCGGCGGACCGCACCTGTGCCCTATGAGGGGTCCGGGCTGGTCTGGCGCCTGCGGTCACCGCGTCCGCGGCTGTCTGCTCATCGTGCTCGCGCAGCAGGCGCATGACGGTGGCGGGGGGATGCTGCCCCCTCACGGAACCCGCCCTTGTCGCTTGAGTAGGTCTCGCGGCAAGCCGACTCGTGGGCCGACGGCCGCAGCATGCAGCGCCTGGACGAGGCCGGGTCAGGGCGCAGTCGCGCCTTTATCCATCGAGCGAGCGTCTGACCGGTACGTATACGGTTGCGGCCCAAGCACGCAGATGCTCGGGCCGCAATCGTAGGAAGATCAGCCGGCGTTGGGGTTCCGCTTGATCAGCTGGGTCAGCAGCTCCATGATCTGGGCCTGATTGCGATCGACCTTCCCGAGGGTGCGGACCTCACCGGCGAGTCAATGGCCGGTGGTGCCGTGCGTCACGTGTGGCGCGGGCAGGCGATCCAGTTCACGGTGACGTTCTGCTTGGCGAACTCCGGAGGCAGGGCAGCCTTGTCGCTGCGTCGGACCCCGGCGGTGAAGCCGCGGTGGTCGCCTCCGTAGATGCCGGGGTTGCACAGCTCGACGACCTTGGAGTTGCCCGAGGCGCATGTGATGAACGCCGGGGTCTCCGGCAAGTAAGCCCCACTGGTGTTCGCCTTGGTGAAGAGGATGCCCGTGTCGTCCCCCTGATCCCATGTGCCGATGTCGCTCTGGCCGCAGACGATCCCTTCGGCGTTGCGCGCGACGGCGATCCAGTTCAGCCGGAAGCCGTTGTCCCGTGCCGTCTGCGGGTCGAGACTGCTCTGGTTGCTCCAGCGGATGGCGGCGGTGAATCCGTTCTTGGTCTGGTTGTGGACGGCGACGGTGCTGAGGTTGGCCGTGTGCTTGTCTCCCGCGACGGAGGCGATGAAGACGGGCGTCTCGGTGAAGCCCGCTGTGCTGGTGTCCACGTTGACCAGGATGATCCGGGAGTCTTCCTCCGACTGCTCCCAGGCGTCGGGTTTGGTCTGGCCGCAGGCAATGCCTGGGGCGTTTCGCGGGCAGGCCATCCAGTGGAGCCGGAAGCCGTTCTTCACCGCCTGGTCCACGCTCAGGTCCGACCAGTCGGTCCAGCGAAGGCCGACTGTGAAGCCGTCGGGGCGCCTGGCGTAGATCCCGGGGGCGCCGAGGTTCGCCACGAGCTTCTCGCCCGCGACGGAGGCGACGTAGATCGGGGTCTCCTTGAAGGCGGCGTGGCTTGTGTCGACTTTGACGAAGACGATGCCCGCGTCGCCGCCTTGCGTCCAGGTGCCTGTCCCCTTGAGAGCCGGGACCTGGCCGCAGACCGGGGTGAGGCGTTTGGCCCTCACTCGCGTGTTGACGGTGTCGGACTGGTTGGCGGCGGTGTTCGCACAGGTGGGGGACTTGATCTGCGTGGTGCTGCTGAGGGTGCCGTCCGCGGCGTCGGGGTGGACGATGCCGGTCACGATGATCTCGGCGCTGCTGTCCCTGGGGAGGTCCAGGGGCTGGTGCAGCCCGTTGTCGACCTGGCCCTTGCCCGCCGTGGCACCGCCCTCCGTGGTGCAGTGCAGCGTCCGGTCGGCCAACTCGGTGGGGATGGTGCCGAGGACCTCCGCGTCAGTGACCCTGTTCGGCCCGTTGTTGCAGACCTTGATGGTGTAGGTCAGCAGCCCGCCCGCCTCGACCTGTTCAGGCTCACCCTTCATCTCCAGAAGCATGTCGGCGGGCAGTGCCACATGAAGGTTTCGGATCAGGTGAGTCGCCCGGGCGGCGCCCGTGCTGGCCGCCAGGCCCAGCTTGAAGCTCTTGGGCAGGTCGACCTGGTCGGGGGCGGTGACGAGGTCGAATTCCTTGATGAGGACGAGGCCGCTGCGGTCGGAGTCGGTGAAGTGCCGTACCGTCAGCAGCCCGCCGATGATGCTGATCTGTACATGGGCCTGCTTGTCCCACGTTGCCTGGAATCCGCCGGGGACCTCTTCGCCGCACAGCCAGCGGAACCCGCTCCGTCCGCTGCCGGAGCCGCGTACCCCGAGGGTGCAGGGCGTCCGCCCCGGCCCGTGGGGTCCAGCCAGAGGCGAGGCGAAATTGCCGAAGTTGTCGAAGCCGATGCCGACGTACCCGGCGGTGACCCCCGGCAGGCCGTTGGTGGAGGAGTAACCGAGCGCGGCACCGTAGGCCCCGGCCGCCGTCGTCTCCTCTCCATCGATCAGGTAGAAGCAGAAACCGTCGCCGAGGTCGGCGCTGCCACCGCCGTAGCAGGCGTAGTCGAACTCGATGCTGACGCCGAGCTCGGAGCTGAACGCCTGGTTGAGGTAGGCCGTGCCGGCCTGGTTACCCGAGTCCGACGTCAGCTGCAGAGCCCCGTTGGGCCCCGGGGTGAGGTCTGCGGTGCCGTCGAACTCCCAGTGTGAGTTTTTGGTGGAGCCGCCCTTGAACGATTCGGTGATCGGAAAGACGGCTTCGCTCATGGCGGCCACTGCCTTGGATATGGCTGTGGGCGCGGCGTATGTGACCATGTGCTCTCCAGAGGGCCGGGGGATCGGCACGGAACGTTCATTGCTCAACGTGATAGATGATTACAATCTGTGATCATTTTGAGAATATGCCAGACCCATATCCCCTGCATGAAGTGATTGAGCTGTTCGAGGGGCGGGCCCATCTCGACGAGGCAGCCGGGGCGCTCCTGCGGGTGCGCGTTCCTGCGGCGGAGCGGTGAGCCACCCCGTCACAGCACTAGCAGCCGCTTCCAGTAGGCGGCGGGGCGTATGGGGGTGGCGAGGCATCGGCGACGAGGTGGGGCGGTTCCTCGTCGGGCGCGGTCGCCGGTACCAAGGCTCCGCCGCAGAGCCGGGGACGACGCCGGGTGCGTCCCCAGGATTCCACGGGCTCGCAACGCGTCAAGGTCGGGGAGGCGGAAGCAGGGCAGGGAGTCGAGAAGGTCGGCCTGGGCGGCGCGGATCTGCGCGGAAGCCTGAGGGCCGGTGCCAAGACTGCGGCGGACTGTCACAGGGGCATGACCCAGACACGCCAGAAACCCGCCACGGGATGATCTTGGTTACTGATCGAGGGCGTTGACGCGGTTCGCGTATTCGCGGCGGGCCTTGCGCTGGGCCGGGAGCGCCGCGGTGCCGTCGAGCAGCTGGCAGAGGTCGAGGAGTCGCCGGTGGACCGCGAGGACGGCGGTGACGCGCAGGGTGTAGCCCTGGCCGCGTCGTACGGTCACGCCCTGGTCGAGGACGGCGCGCTCGGCGGGCTCCAGGTCGGTGTTGCGGAGGAAGTCGGCGACCTTGCCCGGCATGTCGAGGACGACCGGCAGTTCCGGGGCCGGGGTGCCCGGGTCGGCGACTGTGTACTCGGGCAGGAGGTCGGCGACTGCGGTACGGATGGCGCCGCGGCTGACGTCGTGGTCGCGGGCGAGGTCGGCGATGGAGCGGCCTTCCAGGTACGCGGTGCGGACGGTGTCGGTCTTCGCGGCCGGGATGGTGGGTCGGCGGCCGCCCTTGTTGCCCTCGGCCTCGGCGGCCCGCAGTCCGTCGTAGGTCGGTTCGCGCTGGAGGTCGCGCTGGAGTTCGCCGGCGGCGAGGGTCTGGACCATGAACTTAACGGTGGACAGCAGCTCGCCGGTGCGCGGGTGGCGGGCGGTGAGGTCCATGGCGGAGAACGCGCCGTCGTGGATGCGCAGGGCGAGGCGGTCGCGGTGGAGGACGTCGAGCACGTCGAGGATGTGCTGGGTGCCGCGCACGAGGCGGAGATTCTCGGAGATGTGGACGGTGTCGCCCGGCCGCGCGTAAGTGAGCAGCTCGCCGAACTTCGGGCGCTCAAGAGGATGGAGGCGGCTGGAGGTGCCGCCTTCCTCCTCGAACGTGACCGGCTGCTCGATGTCGGCCTCGGCGAGGACGAGGTTCTGCCGGGCGGTCGACTGCTGGTCGGTCGAGACCCGCTTGTAGACCAGGTTGGCCGTGCCGCTCCCCGTTGTGGTGGTCGCATTCGACCCCGGCTGTCAGCAAACCCTGTCATCAGCTTCCATCGGATCTGATTGGATCCGCGCCGCCATCGGGCCTCGGAAAGTCCGGGTTCATTGGACGCCTGTCGCGCCTGTCGTCATTCGTTCGTTTGACGACAGATGGGAAGCCGGGGAAGCCGACCTGACGGCCCGGATCACGGCCTGTCAAAACTTCTGACAGCAATACCGGTTTCCTGGTCCGCTCCTACTCGGACCCCGACTCCAACGCTGTGGTCACCGACGCCGGCAGCGCAGCACGCGAGCACATCGAAGTGGAAACAGACGAGCACTGCGCCGCGCTGTGGGCGCCGCTCGGCAACGCAGGTGCCCGCCGCTTCGCCTCGCTCATCGCGCCGATCACCAAGGCGTTCACCGCAGCGGGGACGTTTCAGGCCGTTCGCGGACGGTCTGATCTCGCACAATCGGTCGTTCATGGGAAGCACGGCCCTGTGCCAGCGTGCCCGAGAGTGCAGCTCGCGATGGCACAAGGCCAGTCGGCGGTGTGGCTCAGGACTGCTCGCGTGTCCCGTGCCGGCTCTGGGTGTCACCGTTGAAGAGGTCGATGAGTCCGAACGGTGCACGCTCTCCGAGGCAGAGGTCCAGAATCTCGTGGGCGTCGGCGTAGAAGGCTTCACTGCGGGGGAATAGCGCCTCTTCGTAGGCGGCGAGCGCCGCTTCGAAGTCGTCGGGGTGCGCGGC
>NZ_JBFAET010000337.1:0-5794 GCF_040642095.1 Streptomyces sp. NPDC020362 | reverse complement strand
CGCGCCTACGTCGAACAGGACCTCCACGAGATCTACGAGGGCGAAGTCCGCTACGCCCGCGACGCCTTCGAAGGCCTGCGCCTGATGGACGCCCTGATCGGCGTCAAGCGGGGCGTGCCCGGCGCGGCGCTGCCCGAGCTCAGGCAGCGCCGGGTCCGCCAGACCGCCGCCGTCGAGATCGAGGAACGGCCCGAGGAGGGCCACATCCGCTCCGACGTCGCCGTCGACAACCCCGTGCCGGCTCCGCCGTTCTGGGACACCCGCGTCATCAAGGGCATCCAGCTCAAGGAGTACGCGAGCTGGCTGGACGAGGGCGCGCTGTTCAAGGGCCAGTGGGGCCTCAAGCAGGCACGCACGGGCGGACCGACGTACGAGGAACTCGCCGAGACCGAGGGCCGGCCACGGCTGCGCGGTCTGCTCGACAGGCTCCAGACGGAGAACCTCCTGGAGGCGGCCGTCGTCTACGGCTACTTCCCGTGCGTGTCCAAGGACGACGACCTGATCATCCTGGACGAGCAGGGCAACGAGCGCACCCGCTTCACCTTCCCGCGCCAGCGCCGCGGCCGCCGGCTGTGCCTGGCCGACTTCTTCCGCCCCGAGGAGTCCGGCGAGACCGATGTCGTCGGCCTCCAGGTGGTCACCGTCGGCAACCGGATCGGCGAGGAGACCGCCAAGCTCTTCGAGTCCAACTCCTACCGCGACTACCTCGAACTGCACGGTCTGTCCGTGCAGTTGGCCGAAGCGCTCGCCGAGTACTGGCACGCCCGCGTCCGCGCCGAACTCGGCTTCGCCGGCGAGGACCCGGCCGGTATCGAGGACATGTTCGCCCTCAAGTACCGGGGCGCCCGCTTCTCGCTCGGCTACGGCGCCTGCCCGGACCTGGAGGACCGCGCCAAGATCGCTGCGCTCCTCCAGCCCGAGCGGATCGGCGTCCACCTGTCCGAGGAGTTCCAGCTGCACCCCGAGCAGTCCACCGACGCGATCGTGATCCACCACCCGGAGGCGAAGTACTTCAACGCACGCTGAACCGGCGGCGCGGGCGGCGCCGACGCGCCCGCGCCGATCACATGAGGCGTTTGCCCGCCGCGAGTCGTACACTGGTCGGTCCACCGCAGGCCGGTTCCCTGTCCGGGAACCGGCCTGGTCGTCCCTCAAGGAGGTGCGCAAGGATGACCAGCACGGTCCCCGCGCTCGGAACCCGTACGGCCGAAGGGTCAGCCCTGCAGGCCGTTCTCCTCGACATGGACGGCACCCTGGTGGACACCGAGGGCTTCTGGTGGGACGTGGAGGTCGAGGTCTTCGCCGCCCTCGGCCACACCCTGGACGAGACCTGGCGCCACATCGTGGTCGGCGGTCCCATGACGCGCAGCGCCGGGTTCCTGATCGAGGCCACCGGCGCCGACATCACCCTCGCCGAACTCACGACCCTGCTCAACGAGGGGTTCGAGGACCGCATCGGCCGCGCCCTGCCGCTGATGCCGGGCGCCGCCCGGCTGCTCGCCGAGCTGTACGAGTACGAGATCCCCACCGCCCTGGTCTCCGCCTCGCACCGGCGGATCATCGACCGCGTGCTGGCCTCCCTCGGACCCCAGCACTTCGCCCTGACCGTGGCCGGCGACGAGGTGTCGCGCACCAAGCCGTACCCGGACCCGTATCTGCTCGCCGCCGCCGGCCTCGGTGCCGACCCGGCCCGGTGCGCGGTGATCGAGGACACCGCCACCGGCGTCGAGGCCGCGGAGGCCGCCGGCTGCCGGGTCGTGGCCGTCCCCTCGGTGGCCCCGATCGCACCGAGTGCCCGGCGCACCGTCGTGACCTCCCTGGAAGAGGTCGACCTGGCATTTCTGCGCGGCCTGATGACGGAAATGCGCTAGCTGTTCACCCAGCGTGCGACGCCCATTGAGCAGGGTGGACTGAAATCCGGGGCAGTGCACCGGGGTGGAATTCGCCCCGGGCGGCCCGGCTGAATTCCCGGAACTCCCCACTCCGTCGAGGGTGTGATGTTCCCCACGCCCGCGGGCCTCGACAACGTTGCCCACGTGTGCGGGTCACCCCCGTTCGAGGCTCATCGGCGTGCCCTTGTGTCCCGATTGGTGGGACGCTGCACTAATCCTGCCGCTGTCGGGTTTTCGGTGTGTCCACGCCCGGTTTCACTGCGTGATGGGGCCTCAACTCACGGGGCTGTGAACCGTCCTGCGGGCGCGGACTAATCTCATCGCGAGAACATCGCCGCAACCCCCCGTGATCCGCCGCACCACCCCTGCATGCCGGGTACACGGACACGAACAGCTCTGGAGAATCCCCCGCATGAACCGCAAGATTTTGGTGCTGCCGGCCGTGGCCGGCCTGCTCACACCGGTTCTCGCCGCGTGCGGCGGATCCGACAGCGGGAGCAAGAGCGGCGACGCCATCGTCGTGGGCACCACCGACCGGTTCACCGTCACCAGCGACACCCCTGCGCCCGTCGACCCCGCCTACGCCTACGACGTCGGCACCTGGAACATCCTGCGCCAGACCGTGCAGACCCTGATGACCCAGCCCAAGGGCGAGGGCGACCCCGTGCCGGACGCCGCCGAGAGCTGCTCCTTCACCGACAGCGGCAGCGAGCGCTACGCCTGCAAGCTGCGCGACGGCCTGAAGTTCGCCGACGGCGACGACGTCACGGCCGCGGACGTCAAGTACTCCATCGAGCGGGCGCTGCGCATCAAGGCCGACTCGGGTGTCTCCGCCCTGCTGAACAACATCGACACGGTCGAGACCCAGGGCGAGCGCGAGGTCATCTTCCACCTCAAGACGGCCGACGCCACCTTCCCGTACAAGCTGTCCACCCCGGTCGCGGGCATCATCAACCCCAAGGACTACGAGAAGAACAAGCTGCGCGACGGCTTCGAGGTCGACGGCTCCGGCCCCTACACCTTCAGCGCCGACGTCAAGGACAACACGATCGTCTCCGCCACCTTCACCAAGAACCCCTCCTACAAGGGCTACGTGCAGGTGGAGAACGACAAGGTCGTGATGCGCTCCTACGACGACGCGGCCGCCATGGGCGCTGCGATCGACAAGGGCGACATCGACGTCATGACCCGCACCATGTCGCCCTCGCAGATCCAGAAGCTCGACAGCGGCGCCGACGCGAACGTCGACCTGGTCGACATGCCGGGCCTGGAAATCCGCTACCTGGCCTTCGACACCAACGCGCCCACCGTGAAGAGCAAGGCCGTCCGCCAGGCCATGGCCCAGCTCATCGACCGCGGTGAAATCGTCTCCAAGGTGTACGGCACCCAGGCCGAGCCGCTGTACTCGCTGGTCCCGGCCACCCTCACCGGCCACTCCAACTCGTTCTTCAACAAGTACGGCAACCCCAGCACCGCCAAGGCGAAGGAACTGCTGACCAAGGCGGGCATCACCACCCCGATCAAGCTGACGCTGCACTACACCACCGACCACTACGGCTCGGCCACCAAGCAGGAGTTCGAGATCCTGCAGAAGCAGCTCAACAACAGCGGCCTGTTCGACGTCACCATCCAGGGCCACCCCTGGGCGACCTTCCGGCCCGCCGAGCAGAAGGGCCAGTACGACGTCTACGGCATGGGCTGGTTCCCCGACTTCCCCGACGCCGACAACTTCCTCGCGCCCTTCCTCGACAAGGGCAACTTCCTCGGCTCGCCGTACTCGAACAGCACGATCCAGCGCACGCTGATCCCCGAGTCCCGGCGCGATGCCGACCGGCTCAACGCGGCCAAGAGCCTGGCCGCGATCCAGGACACCGTCGCCGAGGACGTCCCCGTCCTGCCGCTGTGGCAGGGCAAGCAGTACGTCGCCGCGCGGGACGACATCACGGGCGTCTCCTACGCCCTCAACTCCTCCTCGACGCTCCAGCTGTGGGCGCTCGGCCGCGGTGTGAGCGGCTGACGTTTCTCGCAGGGGTGTCCTGCGGGCCCGGTCGGCGGGGAGCGACGGCGCGTCCCGCCCGACCGAGCGGGGTGCGCCGGCCCCGTACCGGCGACGGCAGCCCGCAAGACACCTCTTCCGTCCGGGGCACGCAACGGGGGCCTCGGAACGACGAACCGACGACAAGGCACATGCAGTGAAGATGCGTAACCAGTGGCCGGTCCTGCCCCTCGTGGCGGGGCTGGCCTCCGGCCTGTTGACCGGCTGCGGCTCGGAGAGCGGGGATTCCGGGGGAACCGGCTCCTCCGTGGTGATGGGGATGTCCGACGACGTCCTCGCCACGGACCCCGCCTCCGGCTACGACCCCGGCTCCTGGCTGCTGTTCAACAACGTCTTCCAGTCGCTGCTCAGCTTCCCCAAGGGCGGCACCCAGCCCGAACCGGAGGCGGCGAAGGACTGCTCCTTCAGCGACGACCGGGCCACGGTCTACCGGTGCGAACTCAAGCCCGGCCTGAAGTTCAGCAACGGCGACCCGCTCACCGCCGAAGACGTGAAGTTCTCCTTCGACCGGATGCTGAAGATCAACGATCCGGCCGGCCCGGCGATCATGTTCCCCTCGCTGGGCAAGGTCGAGACCCCGGACGCGAAGACCGTCGTCTTCAAGCTGAAGGTCCCCGACGCCACCTTCCCCAGCAAGATCGCCTCCGGTGCCGGCTCCATCGTGGACCACCGCCAGTACGACGCGAGCGGCCTGCGCACCGACGACAAGGCAGTCGGCTCCGGCCCCTACAAGCTGGACTCCTTCGACAAGGACCGCGCGGTCTTCTCCGTCAACTCCGACTACAAGGGCACCGCCAAGGTCAAGAACTCCGGCGTGACCCTGAAGTTCTTCCACGGCGACCGCGCCGGCCTGAAGAAGGCGCTCGAAAGCGGCGACATCGACCTCGCCTACCGAGGCCTGACCGCCACCGACATCGCCCAGCTCGACCAGCAGGACGACACCAAGGGCATGGACGTCGTCGAGGGCACCAGCGCCGAGGTCCAGCACCTGGTCTTCAACATGAAGGACCCGGTCGCCGGCAAGATCGGCGTCCGCAAGGCCATGGCCTACCTCATCGACCGCGACGCCCTCGTCAAGAACGTCTACCAGGGCACCGCCACCCCGCTGTACTCGATCATCCCGGCGGGCATCGTCGGCCACAACACGGCCTTCTTCGACACCTACGGCGCCCGCCCCTCCAAGGAGAAGGCCGCCGCCGCACTGCACGCCGACGGCATCACCGGCAAGGTGAAGCTCACCCTCTGGTCCACGCCCTCCCGCTACGGCCCCGCCACCGACCAGGAACTGAAGGCCATCGCCGGGCAGCTCAACGCCAGCGGCCTCTTCCAGGCCGACGTCAAGTCAGTCGCCTTCGGCCAGTACGAGAAGGACATCGCCCAGGGCCGATACGGCGTGTACGTCAAGGGCTGGGTGCCCGACTACCCGGACGCCGACAACTTCACCGCGCCGTTCTTCGGCAAGGACAACGTGCTGGGCAACCACTACAGCAACGGCACGATCACCGGCACCCTCATCCCCGCCACGGCCGCACAGAGCGACCGCGCCGCGACCGACCAGAACTTCGGCAAGCTGCAGAACATCGTCGCCGACGAACTGCCCGTGCTCCCGGTCTGGCAGGCCAAGCAGTACGCGGTCGCCCGCGACGGCGTCTACGGGCTGGAGTACTGCCTGGACGCCTCGACCGTGTTCCGGTTCTGGGAACTGAGCAAGAGCTGAGCGCTCCATGCACCGAGGGCGGGCCGTGGCACACCCCCGCCACCACCCGCCCCGGCCCCGTGGGAGTCCTCCCCGACAGCCGCCCCAGGCCCGCCCCCCACCACAAAAACAAAAACAAAAAAAAAAAAA
>NZ_JBFAET010000336.1:0-5810 GCF_040642095.1 Streptomyces sp. NPDC020362 | reverse complement strand
GGGCGGCCCAGGCGGCCAGGGCCGGCGCGATGCCGAGCGCGGCCGGGAGGATCAGCCCCAAGGCACCGAGCGCCTCGACGGCGCCGATCGCTCTGACCGACCCCGGGGAGAAGCCCTCGGCCCAGGCCATGCCCGAGGCGGCGAGCTTCTCCTTCGGCTGGCTGATCTTCATCAGGCCGGCCGCGAGGAAAGCCAGGGCCAGGATGCTCGCGATGATCCACAAGGTGGTGTTCATGAGGGACCCCTCCGTTCGATTGCTTGAAGATTCAACTCAATGCTAGGTCGATAAAACTTGAATCGTCAAGTGATATCGCTTGAACGTTCAAGCCATGGGGTTGGATGTCCGAGTTGAGGGTTCAAGTTAAAGTGGGGGCATGAGCGCAGACGAGCCCCGCTGGCTGGACGACGACGAGCAAGCGACGTGGCTGGCCCTGGTCAGCACCGCGGTGCGGCTTCCGGCCGCTCTGGACGTCCAGCTTCAGCGCGACGCGGGGATCAGCCACTTCGAGTACCAGATCCTGGCCGGGCTGTCCATGAGCCCGGAGCGCAAACTGCGGATGAGCTCCCTGGCCGACTTCGTCGACGGCTCGCTCTCCCGGCTCTCCCATGCGGTCAAGCGCCTGGAGAAAGAGGGCTGGCTCTACCGCACCGCCGATCCCGCCGACGGCCGCTTCACCCTCGCGCTCCTCACCGACGAGGGCTGGGACAAGGTCGTGGACACCGCCCCCGGCCATATCGCGGAGGTGCGCCGCCTGGTGTTCGATCCCCTCACCAAGGCCCACCAGAAGCAGCTCCGCGAGATCGGCCGCCGCATCAACAACGCCATCGATCCCGACAGCCCCTGAGGCGGGCCAGCGAGCTCGCGATCGGGTCAGGGCGCATCCCGGCCGGCTGCCAGACAGCCCGCGCGGCTTCGGCGTCGCGCCAGTACCGCGCGGCATCCAGTCGGCCGCACTGGTCGCCGTAGTCGTTCAGGGCCAGGCTGAACCGGACGATCGGGGCCGGCACCCGGGCAGGGTTGTAGTCGGTGGTCGGCAGCCGATCCAGCACCGCCGGCGCGGCCCGGCAGGTCGGAGCGTCGAGGACCTTCACCGTGAGGACCAAGGCCGTACGCCTGCGCCGGCCCCGACACCTCGACCTCATGTGTCCAAGATCATCGCATGGCGGCTTTTCGACTCACCTCGGCTGGCCCCCTAGAGGCCCGCGAGTTCGCGAATACTGAAGGGTTCTCAGCGGGAACCCGAGGGTCCAGAAGCCCGATCCCAAGGGGATGGACCCGTGGGTTCGCGGTGAAGTCGCGGGGCGGACTCCAGGTCCCGTGCCAGGTGAACGCGGGCGGAGCTCGCGTAGCGGATCGCGGTCTTCTCGCTGAGGCCGAACACCTAGCGAGGTGAAGAGGGTCGGGGCCGTGGACGAGGGCTTCTTCGAGCCGACGGTCCATGCGGAGTCGTTCCAGGGTCGCGGTCTGGCGGTGCAGAGCCGGCCCGGCGACCGAACTCTTGCCGATGGGGCCGGTTCCCAGTGCGGTGCGCTTGTTGATCAGTAGGTGCGGGTTGGCGGTATCGGGCCAGCGGCGGCGCCGGGACTCCAGCCGTTCTCGGGCGGCTTGGAGGGTGAGCTCGTCCATCGGGCGGGTGCAGCCGTCGATGGGCAGGCGCCGATTGCCGATGTCGAGGTCGTCGATCTGGAGGTGCCAGATCGCCGCAAGTCGTGCCGCGTGGACGGCGGCGAGGGGGAGGATCAGCCGGTCGGCAGGATGGGGGACGGCGGCGACAGAGCCATTGATATGCCCAGGCTCCAGAGGCTGGATGACACCTTCCTCGCGCTGGCCGACCCGGATGCGGCCTGTCAGGTGCTTGCAGATGGTGCCGTTCTTCTTGGCCCGTCCGAACAGCGACCGCAGGGCGATGATCGTGGTCTGCCGCTGCGAGCCGTGCACGGTTTCGAGGCGGGCGAGCACGCGTCGCGGGTGCAGGTCTACCGGACGCCGCCTTCGACGTCGACCAGGGCAGTTCCGTAATGGCACCCTTTGCGGGTCGCCTACTCATCGACGCCGACCACCCGCGGGGTCTGAACTTCAGGTTCAGGCAACGCATCGACCAGCCACAGCACCGTGCCGCGGCTCACAGACGCGCCGAAGCAGCTCGCCAGGCGGGCACCGGCCCGACCGGTGAGCGCGAGGCCGACCGCGGCCAGCGTCGACCACAGGCGCTCGGTCCGTCGGCCGTACCGACGGGTGAACCCTGGCAGCTGTTCGGCGAAGGTCCGCCGCCCGCACGACGTGACCGGGCAGAGGAACCTACGGACGCTCAAACAGAGAGCGAACCGTCTGCCTCCGCTGGGCACATCAGCGGGAAATCGCAGGCAGGAGCTGTGAAGCCGCCGTGACCAGCCCCCGCATCCGGGACAGATGGCCCCAGCCACCGTGCGTCGGCCCTCTATGCGTACCGCCTTGTCGTTCACGTCGACCGACAGCACCGCCACGTCGGCGATCGACGGGAACAGTGGCTCCTCCAGCCGGAGCGCCACTTCTTCCACGGGCCCAACTGTCAGCCACACCGCACCCGGTACGGGTCAGTTCCGGGTAACTTGCTCAGGGCCCACTCGCCCGGCGACCATCAGTCAGCGTGCATCCTCCGCGGAAGGTGAGCCTGAACCCGAGTTTCAACAGCGCTGGCTCCGTCCTGGCAGTGCTGTCGAGTTGCGGATCCGCGCGGTCGAGCACCAGCTCAATCGGACGGCGTGACCGAGGACCACACGCCGAACCACTGCTCGGCGCCGTAGGCCTCGAACCGCTCCACCTCGATGAACCCCAGCTTCGCCGCGAGGCGCATCGAGCGGATGTTGGCGGTCTGGGTGGCGAGCACCACTGGTTCGCCGGGAAGCGCGCCGGCGAACCAGTCGAGTGCCGCTGCGCATGCCTCGGTGGCGTACCCGCATCCCCATGCCTGCGGCAGGAACAGGTAGCCGAGCTCGGCCTTCCCGGCAGCCTGACGAATGTGCCCCGTTTCTCTGGTGAGCGTGATCTGGCCGATCATCGCTCCGTCGAGATCGACTATGAAAAGGCCGGGGCGCCGGTTGGGTGATCCGGGCATCGCGCGCTCGAGCTCGTCACGCGGCTGCGGGCCCCCAAGGTAAATGCCTACCTCTGGCGAGGCCAGCAGCTCGATGACCGCGGCGCGGTCCCGGGCCTCGGGCTCACGGAGCACGAGCCTCTCGGTCTTGATCGGGGCAGGTGGCCAGGCGACGGGTCCGAGCTCAGTCATGCCGGCCAGCCAATCAGCAGACTCGGCAGCGATCAAGGTTGGCGGACCGATCAACCCACCGTCCCGGGCTCACCCTCACCAACGGGGCCGGGCCCTACAACCCACGCCTGCCAGGGACGGGATGCCTCCCATTTTGTTGAACATCGACTTCGGCAGGGCCGCCTCCCGAAGTGCCGTACAACTGCTGTCGGGATTCGCGAAGAGAACCACCCGTCCCCGCGTCCCGTCCGACAGGAGCAGTGCGCAGGGAAGCGGGGCCCCGCTCCGACACCGGGCGCGAGAAGAAAGCCCGGAAGATACCGTGAGGATGGGATATCCGCGTTCTCGGGGGTGCAGAGGCGCTGTGATGGCCAGAACACTCACAACCGTGGTGGGATCGAGCGCCATGGTGCTGTGCGCTGTGTCCACCTGGGCCTCGGATGGTGACGGCGACAACGGCATCGAGAAGAAGCCCGCGGGAGATCGCGCACCTTGCGAACCAGGCCTACCGTTCCGCCCAATGCGTACACCTGACGCTCAGGGACTCGGGACCGGCCGCCTCGAGGGGCGACGCCGTCAGTGCCCTTGGCCTCCGTCTCGACCGGGAGGCCAACTGCACCGGCTCCTTCGCGCTCGGCGACAAAGGCAGCGTACAACTGGTCAAGCGGGGCGACGAGGTGTGGGTGAAGCCCGACGCGACCTACTGGAAGTCCCGGATCCCGAGCGGCGAGGGAAGCAGGGCGGCGAACCAGGTGAAGGACCGGTACGTCCACGGCAGGAACGACGACCCGGTGCTCTGGGAGCTGTTCGGCAACACGTCCCGGCTGTGCGACCTGAAGGCCTATCAGCACAACTCCAGCCACCAGCGCGTGCTCGACGAGCGGAAGGACGGCACTGCGACCGTCGACGGCATGAGGGCCGTACGGCTCACCGGCCGGGACGCGCACGGCAGCGCGCTCTCGGAGTACGCCGCGACGCGGGGCAAGCCCTGTCCGATCAAGCTCACTGAGAAAGGCAAGGACATCGACTGGACCTCCCTCGACACGGGTGTGGGTGGTGCGAGCACAAGCTCGTTCCTGGAGCTGGGGTTGTGGAATCGGCCTCTTGCATCTCCCCCAACCGGTCGGCAGATCACTGTCCGGCGGCTCTGTGTCTGGCCTGCCACACGGCGGTCGCGCCGACCGTGGCTGCGCCGAGGACGGCAGTCATGGCGCGACCGCCGACGGCGACCTTGCGCCGGCGGCCTGTTTCGTCGGCCAGGACACCACCGACGACTCGGGTCGCGCCGGCCAGCGCGTCGGAGACACCTTCGATCGCGCCGAGGGCGGCGGCCGGGGCTCCGGGAGTGGACCTCAGCAGCGACGACAGTGGCGGTGGGGATCTCGTGGCCGACGTCGGCGAGGAAGCTGGCGGAGCCGGTCCCGCGCGCCGGGTGTGAGCCACTTCTGTCTGTCAGTCTGATCGGCATGCGGTGCGTTTTCGGTCACGGCCGTCAGTGTCCCGGATACGTTCCGCGTCGGGCACTGGAGGATCGCCTGAGGAACTGCTTGGTGCAGCGGTGTGGTTGGCCGACGGCGGCCTGGAGATCACCGCGGCAGCTTGGCGGTGCGCTCAGTAGACGATGCCGCCGGACCCCAGGGTGCGGCAGCCGCCGGCCTTCGCAGCGGGCTGTACTCGAAGCCGCCTTCGCGCTCCTGCACGCGCCGCCGCGCATCTGCTGGGACATCCGAGCCGACATCCGCCAAGCCTTCCTCGCCCTCGGCTGCGCGATCATCCGCTGGCGACACCAGAAGGCCTCACAATTGAGCCGCTACGACCGGCCCATCCCCCACACGACAAGGATCCAAGAAGGAAGAGACACCATGGCAATGGACGGACTGCGGAACGTTCTGGCCGACTGGACCGACTACGACGCGGCGGGCTTCGAGCTGGGGAAGATCCTGGGGGTGTTCCCGGAGGACGGGTCGTTCGGCAGGGTCAAGCGGATGTTCTGGGTGGACGGTTACCCGCTCGGTGACATGCTCGTCGATGTTCTCGATCGGATGGCCGAGGCCGGTGTGTTGCTGAAGAACGAGGACTGGCAGTACCGGTGGAACCCCGACGAGCCGAACCTGTACCTCACTCGGGACGACATCGAGAAGCGAGAGGGCTCGACCTGAACGGCAGCGCGTGACGGGCGCCTGGGGCCGCTCCAGCGGCACCGAAGACGACGGCGCGGTCCCCAGTAGCCGCGTCGGACCAGCGTGGCCAGGGGCATGCCGGAGGGCAGGCCGGCCGGCCAGAACTGCACCGGTTCCTGAGGTTGATCCCCGGTGTCCACCCCCGGGGATCAACCTCAAGGTCTTCTTGATACCTGCAGGTGAGCAGCCTGCCACGGTGCAACTGTTCCAGGGCTTCAGCCGCGATCCGCTGCGGTGGATGGTCCTTGCGAATCAGCCTGTGGGGTGACCCCGACCTGCCCCCGAACTGCGGGAGGCCGCAGATGTCGAAGCATGACTCATCTCCCGTCCTGACAATGCGGGGCCCGCCGCCGGTCACGGAGCATGGCCGGGTCGCGCGAGTCGC
>NZ_JBFAET010000335.1:0-5810 GCF_040642095.1 Streptomyces sp. NPDC020362 | reverse complement strand
GGTAGTGGTCTCCCTACGCTGAACAAACGTCGCGAAGCCGACACGTCCCCCTTCTCACACGCACGCCACACTCACCCCACGGCCGGCGCCGTGACGAGAGGGGCGGGGGGCCGACTGGACGGGGTGGATGCACGGCCGGGGCCGAGCACCGCCCGGGGACCGGGGCGTCCGGATCCGGATGCCCGGTGTGGCGCGGACCGGGGTCCGCGGGCTTGCGGAATGCGCACGGGGAGGCCGTTCTGCGGCCTGGGCCATCCGCCTGCCACGACACTAACTAACTAATTAGTCAGGCCACAAGTCTTGACTTGATCCCGCCCTCGGCCCACTCTGACTAACCAATTAGTCAGCCGGATCGCGGCAGGCCCCGACGCCTGCGCAAGCCGCACCTGCCGCCCTTTCCGGGCACAGCCTCACCGCCCATCGCCGCCGCCGCGGCGCGGAGGAGGACCCCATGAACCCGCCGACCACCCGGGCAGCCGACCCCGTCTCCCCTGCCCCGTCGCCGCCCCCCGGGCACCCCGCGCATCCCGAGCACTCCGAACACTCCGAGCACCCCGGGGAGGCGCTCCCGGCGCACTACTACACCGATCCGGCCATCGCCGCGGCCGAGACCGACCGCATCTTCGCCAAGTCCTGGCAGCTCGTGTGCCACGAGTCCGACCTCCCCGGCCCCGGTGCACGGCTGACCGCCACAGCCGCCGGCCGGGAGGTTCTGGTGGTCCGCACGGAGGACGGCAGCCTCGCCGCCCACCTCAACGTCTGCCGGCACCGCGGCACCCGCCTGGTCACCGAACCCGAGCCGTCCGGCAAGGCGATCCGCTGCCCGTACCACGGCTGGACCTACAAGCTGGACGGACGGCTCGTCGGCGCCCCCGAGGCGCGTCGCATCCCCTGCCTCGACAAGCCCAGGCTCGGACTGCACCCGGTCAATGTGGAGTCCTTCCTCGGCTTCGTCTTCGTCAACCTCGACATGGAGGCGACCCCGCTCGCGGAGAGCTGCGCCGGGCTCGCCGAAGCCGTCGGCCGCTACGCCGGACCCGGCCTCGTACCCGTCGGAAAGCACCGCATCCACGACCTTGCGGGCGGCGAGGAGCAGAACGCCAACTGGAAGGTGATCGTCGACAACTACCTCGAGGGCTATCACGTCCCCGTGGCCCACCCCGCGCTCATGCGCCTGCTCGACTACCAGGCGTACACCGTGGACGTGCAGGAGAACTACGTCCTTTTCGAGTCCCCGCTGCGCGACAAGCCCTCCTCGAACTGGACCGAGCGGCTGTACCAGCGCCTCGCGACCCCGATGCCGGGACTGAACGAGGACGACCGGCGCGTGTGGCGGTACGCGGTGATCTACCCGAACACACTCATCGACTTCTACCCTGACCACGTGCTCGCATGGACCGCCCTGCCCACCGCCCAGGACCGGGCGGCGATCCCAGGTGGCTTCTACACCCGGCACGGGGAGAGCATGCGCACCCGGCTGGCCCGGCGGCTCAACATCCACATCGGCTGGGTCACCAACGACGAGGACGCCGAGCTGGTGGAGCGCGTGCAGGCCGGCCTCACCACGCCCGGTTTCGAGCCGGGGCCGCTGTCGCAGCGCGAGGCCGCCGTGGGCTGGTTCGCCCGCCGGCTCCGGGACGACCTGGAGGGGGCCACGCAGTGACGTCCTCTCGCGCGCCCCTCGCCGTACGCCTCCGGTCGGGCTTACCGCTCCCCCGCTGACGTACGTCGCACCCTCCCCAGACCGGTCTTCACTACGGAGTCAGGGCCTCCGTGAGCCGACCAGCCGGTCCCGCCCTGGAGTTGTGCCGTTCCTCGACGGAGAGGACGTTCCATGTCCCCCGAGGTACCACCGCCGACCCGACGCGCCATGCTGCGGGCAGGCGCCTTCGGCCTGCTGGGCGCCGCGGCCGGCGGCTGCGGGTTCATGCCCGCGAAAACGCCCGACGCCGGGCAGCTCGCCCCGGTCAGGCCGCACGTAGACGGCGATCTCGTCTATTTCAACTGGGCCGACTACGTCGACCCGTCCGTGTTCAAGGGATTCGAGAAGGAATACGGCGTCAAGGTCATCCAGTCGAACTTCGACTCCATGGAGGGCATGGTCGCCAAACTCAACGCCGGCAACCGCTACGACATCGTCTTCCCGACGGCCAAATGGGCCCAGCGCCTGGTCCGCGGCGGCCGGCTGCGCCGTATCGACCATTCCCAGCTCACCCAGTCCCACGCGATCTTCGGCAAGTACGCCTACTTCGCCGACCCCTGGTACGACCCCGGCTCCGCACACACCGTCCCCTTCACCGCGTACAAGACCGGCATCGGCTGGCGTCGCGACAAGATCGGCGAACTGACCGGCTCCTGGAAGGACCTGTGGAGCGACAAGGCCAGGGGCAAGGTCTTCCTGCTGGACGACCGCGACGAGGTCCTCGGCATGGGCGCCCTGGAACTCGGCCTGAAGGTCAGCACCGGGAACACCGGCGATCTCGACCGCATCACCTCCCTGCTGGGCACCCTGCGACCGCGCCTGCGCGGCTTCTCCAGCGACAGCTACAACAATCTCCTCAACGGCAACGCGTTCATGACGCAGGCGTGGAGCGGTGACATGGCCGCCATGCTGAACCAGGCCAAGGACCCCTCCGTCTTCGGCTTCGAGGCGCCGCGCGAGGGCACACCGATCAACTCCGACTGCTACGCCATCCCCTGGAACGCCGCGCACCCCGGCACCGCCATGCTGTTCATCGACTACATGCTGCGGCCGGAGAACGTGAAGAAGAACATCGAGTACATCGGCTACCCGATGCCGGTGGCCGGTACCGAGAAGACCTACGCCGACCTGGTCAAACCCTTCCCCGAGTGCCTGGTCACCGAGGACGACCTCAAGGCGGACCTGTTCTTCCGCAACGGCAGCCGCGCGGCGGAGGACGCCCGCGACACCGCCTGGACCCATGTGAAGGCGGGCTGACCCATGGCACTGCTGCGTCACCGCCCGTCTCCCGCCCGCCGTCGCGGTCCGAACGCCACCGGCACCCGCATATGGACCTGGTTCATGCTGCCCGGCACCCTGTGGATGACAGGCTTCCTGATCGCCTCGCTGGTGCTCGTCGCCGTCCTCGCGGTCGGCACCACGGACGACCTCGGCAACCCGCGCTTCGGCTTCGATCTGTCCGGCGTGCGCGCCCTGGCCGATCCCGCCTACACCGAGGTCCTGGTCCGCTCTCTCGGCTACGCCCTGCTGACCTGCGCGATCTGCCTGCTGATCGCCTACCCGGTGGCGTACACCATCGCCCTGCACGGCGGACGGTACAAACACGCGCTGATCGCCGCGATCGTGGTGCCGTTCTTCGCCAACTACCTGGTCAGGATGTACGGCTGGTCGGTGGTCCTGTCCGACGACGGCCCCGTGCTGCGCGCCCTGCGTGCCGTGGGACTGGCCGACGGCGGCACGAAGATCCTCAACACCGGCGTCGGCGTGGTCGCGGGACTCGTCTACGGCTTCGTCGTCTTCATGATCATCCCGCTCTACGCGGCCCTGGAACGGCTGGACGTCTCGCTCATCGAGGCCGGCCGCGACCTGTACGGCGGCCCGGTCCGCACCTTCTTCTACGTCACCGTGCCCGCGACGCGGCAGGGCGCGGCGGCCGGGCTCGTCCTGGTCTTCCTGCCGGCCATGGGCGACTTCGTCAGCGCACAGCTCATGGGAGGCCCGGACCAGATCATGATCGGCAACCTGATCCAGGACAAGTTCTTCCAGGGCCAGAACTGGCCGCTGGGATCCGCGCTCACGATGCTGCTGATGCTGGTCCTGCTGATCGGCATGTTCGGCTACCTGCGGCGCACCCGCAAGGACGAGGCGGAGGCCCGCCGATGACCCTGCTGCGCCTGCCCTCCGCCACCGCCCCGTCCCGTCCGGCCGCCCGGACCCGCTCGCGACGCGGCCGCGCCGGCCGCAAGCCCCGCATTCTCATCGCCGTAACGGCGCTCTTCTTCGCACTGCTCTACCTGCCCATTGGCGTCGTGGCCCTGTTCTCCTTCAACTCCAAGAAGTCCCTGACCGTCTTCGGCGGGTTCAGCCTGCGCTGGTACCGGGCCTTCGTCCACGACGACGTCCTCATCTCGTCCCTGGGCACCAGCCTGCGGATCTCGCTGGTGGCGATGGCCGGTTCGGTCGTCCTCGGGGTGGCGCTCGCGCTCGGTCTGGTCCGCTGCCGCACCCGGCTCGGATCGCTGGCCGGCCTGGTCATGCTGGTGCCGCTGATCACGCCGGAGATCGTCACGGGTGTCGCGTCGATGCTGCTGTTCAAGGGGCTGGGCGTGGCCCTGTCCACCGGCACGGTGATGCTGGCCGAGATCACCTTCTCCATCTCCTACGTGACGGTCATCCTCCGGTCCCGGGTCGCCGCGCTGAACCCGGAGGTGGAGGAGGCCGCGATGGACCTCGGCGCCACCCGCTGGCAGGCGGTACGGCTGGTCACGCTGCCGGCCCTGCTGCCCGCGGTCCTGGCCAGTGCCGTACTGATCTTCGCGCTGGTCTTCGACGACTTCGTCCTCGCCTACTTCACCACCGGCGTCGACCCCCAGCCGCTGTCGGTACGCATCTACTCGGCGATCCGTTTCGGGGTGCAGCCCACGATCAACGCGGTCGGCACGCTCATGCTCGCGGGGTCGATCTGCCTGATCGCCCTGGCCCTGTTCATCCCGCGCCTCTTCGGCCGCCGCGGCGGCCTCGACATACTCTCCGGAGAGTGATCCATGGACGCGACCCCCGCCGTCCGGCTCGATGGCGTCTCCAAGCAGTTCGCGGACTCCTACGCCGTCGACCATCTCGACCTCGACATCGAGGTCGGCCACTTCTTCTCGCTGCTGGGCCCCTCCGGCTGCGGCAAGACCACCTCGCTGCGCATGATCGGCGGTTTCAGTGACCCCACCGAGGGGTCGGTGCTGCTCGCCGGCGAGGACGTGACCTCGCTGCCGCCCAACCGGCGCAACGTCAACACGGTCTTCCAGAGCTACGCCCTGTTCGACCATCTGAGCGTCGCCGACAACGTGGCCTTCGGTCTCAAGCGCAAGGGCGTCACCAAGACCGAGATCCGGCAGCGTGTCGGCGAGATGCTGGAGCTGGTCCAGCTCGCCGGCCTCGCCGACCGCAAGCCCCGCACGCTCTCCGGCGGCCAGCGCCAGCGCGTCGCGCTGGCCCGTGCGCTGGTCAACCGTCCGGCCGTCCTGCTGCTGGACGAGCCGCTGGCCGCCCTCGACCTGAAGCTGCGCCGGCAGATGCAGGTGGAGCTGAAGCAGATCCAGCGCGAGGTGGGCATCACCTTCGTCTTCGTCACCCACGACCAGGACGAGGCGCTGACCATGTCCGACCGGATCGCGGTGATGAACGAGGGGCGCATCGAACAGTGCGGCACCCCCGAGGACGTCTACGAACACCCTGCCACCCGCTTCGTGGCGTCCTTCATGGGCACCTCCAACCTGATGACCGGCACCTACCGAAGCGGTGAGGTCGCCCTGGACCAGGGTCCGGCGCTGCCCGTCGGCTCCCGGACCGGCATCGCGGACGGCACCGCCGTGAGCGTGTCCGTACGCCCCGAGAAGATCTGGCTGTCGGACTTCGAACCGGGCATGTCGATGCTCAGCGGTGTGATCCGCGACACCGTGTACAGCGGCCCGACCACCACCTATCTGATCGAACTCGCCCCCGGCGTGACGCTGTCGGTGCTGGAGCAGAACACGGCCCGCGCGCGCATGGAGGACCGCTGGAACGGCGGCGAGACGGTGGAGTTCGGCTGGCGGCCCGAGCACTGTCTCGTCCT
>NZ_JBFAET010000334.1:0-5813 GCF_040642095.1 Streptomyces sp. NPDC020362 | reverse complement strand
GGACCCGGTGTGGTCACGCGCCCCGGGCGGGGGGGGGGGGCGGCATGCGATGTGCGGCCCCGCCGCGTGGGCGCGACCGGCCACGACCGGCCCACGGCCGAAGAGCCGACCGCAGTTCCCCGGCCCCGGCCGGGCACTGACCGTCAGGGAACTACCTGAGCGCCGCCGACACGGCGACCACCACGAACATCAGCACAAGCACACCGGCCATGATCCGGTTCCGGGTTTTCGGGTCCACGTACCCGAGCCTAACCGGCCCCGCCGAGCGCCCAGCGGGCGACCGTCTCGTACCGGGGCTGCTCCCCGGGCACCCCGGACGTGGGCAGGTTGCTGCGGACCAGTGCCAGGTCGGCCACGGTCCAGGTCCGGCCGCCGAACTCGCCGAGCAGCTGGACATACGGCCGTACGTCCACCGCGTCCCGGCTGCGCGCCACCGTCAGGTGAGCCTTGTACCGCCGGTGCTCCCCCATCGGCACCCCCGCCTTGCGCGCCGCCGACTCCGCCCGGTCGGCCAGCAGCCGGAGGGTCTCCAGATCTCCCGAGGCGCCCGCCCACAGGGCCCGCCCGTGCCCGAACTGCCCGCCGCCCGAGAGGGCGAGTGAGAACGGCTCGGTGCGCCGGGCCGCGCGCGCCAGCCGGTCCGACAGGTCCGGTACGAGGTCGTCGCCGACCTCGCCGTAGAAGGCGAGCGTGAAGTGCCAGCCGGGGCGGCCGGTCCAGCGCAGTCCGTCGGCGCCGGGCAGGCGGCGCAACCGGGCGACCTCGGCGGCGAGTTCCTCGATGACGTCCTGCGGAGGCAGCACCGCGGCGAAGAGTCTCATGCCGTCACCCTCGCAGGGAACGGACCGGAGTGCACAAAGCAGCTGCCCCGAGGCGCCCGGGCCGCAATGATCAGGAGCATGGAGAAGAACGGGAAGATCAGCATCAGAGAAGGCAGGCCCGACGACATCCCCGTGATACTCGGCATGTTCGACAGCGCCGTGGAGTGGCTGGTGGCGCAGGGACGCACCCGGCAGTGGGGCACCGCTCCCTGGTCGGAGAACCCCAGAGCGGTGGCCATGATCACCCGGTACGTCACCGAGGGCAGCCCGTACATCGCCGAGTACGACGGCGTACCGGCGGCCACCCTGACGCTGACCGACGCGCCCGGGGAGTACCTGGAGCCCGCCGACGAGCCCGAGCGGTTCATCCACATCCTCGCCTCGGACCGCCGCTTCAAGGGCCTCGGCACCGGTGCCGCGCTCCTCGCCCACGCCTGCGAGGAGACCCGCCGGGCAGGGATCTCGCTCCTGCGCGTCGACTGCTATGCGGGCGACGACGGCAAGCTGGTCTCCTTCTACGAACGCAACGGCTTCATCCCGACCGAGTCCTTCACCGTCGGCGTGCCCGGCGACGAGGCATGGCCGGGGCAGGTGCTGGCCCGGAGGGTGCTCTAGCGCCCTCCGGGCCCCGCGTCCCGGGCCTCGGTGCCGCGTTCCGGGCCCACGGTGCCGGGTCCCGGGCCTCGGTGCCGGGTGCGGCTCAGGCCGCCGTGGCCAGCTGTTCCCGGTCCCGCGGGACGAATCGCACCCGCGGGTGGCCGTGGTGCCAGCCCACCGACAGGCGCAGCCCGCCGATGCGGACCAGGACCAGGCCGATGGTGGCGGCCGCGGCGGCGGAGACGATGCCGCCGAGGGCGAAGCCGACCCGGGGGCCGTAGGTGTCGGTGATCCAGCCGACGACCGGGGCGCCGAGCGGCGTACCGCCCATGAACACCATCATGAACAGGGCCATCACCCGGCCGCGCATGGCCGGGTCGGTGGCCATCTGCACGGCGGTGTTCGCGGTGACGTTGACCGTCAGGCCGAAGATCCCGATCGGGACCATGAGCAGCGCGAACAGCCAGTACGACGGGGCCAGCGCGGCCACGATCTCCAGCGTGCCGAAGGCCGCCGCGGCGGCGATCAGGACGCGCAACCGGGCCGTGCCGCGGCGGGCGGCCAGCAGGGCGCCGCCGAGGGAGCCGACGGCCATCAGCGTGTTGAAGAGGCTGTAGGCACCGGCGCCGGCGTGGAAGACGTCGTCGGCGTAGGCCGACAGCCACACCGGGAAGTTGAAACCGAACGTGCCGATGAAGCCGACGAGGGCGATCGGCCAGATCAGCTCCGGGCGGCCGGCGACGTAGTGCAGGCCCTCCCGCAGCTGGCCCTTGCCGCGCGGGGCCCGATCGACCACGTGCAGCTCACGGGCGCGCATCAGCAGCAGGCCGGTGACGGGGGCCACGAAGGACAGGCCGTTGAAGAGGAACGCCCAGCCGGTGCCCACACCGGTGATCATGAGGCCGGCGACGGCGGGGCCGACCAGGCGGGCGGACTGGAAGTTCGCGGAGTTCAGGCTGACCGCGTTCTGCAGCTGCTCGGGGCCGACCATCTCGGAGACGAAGGACTGCCGGGCCGGGTTGTCGATCACCGTGGCGAGGCCGACGGCGAAGGCGGCCAGGTAGACGTGCCAGACCTGGACGTGGCCGGAGAGGGTGAGAAAGGCGAGCGCGAGGCCGGCGACGGCCATCGATGTCTGGGTGACGAGCAGCGTCGGGCGCTTGGGCAGCCGGTCGACGAGGACGCCGCCGTAGAGCCCGAACAGCAGCATCGGCAGGAACTGCAGGGCCGTCGTGATGCCGACGGCCGCGGAGGAACCGGTGAGGCTGAGCACGAGCCAGTCCTGGGCGATGCGCTGCATCCAGGTGCCCGTGTTGGAGACGACCTGTCCGATGAAGAACAGGCGGTAGTTCCTGATCCTCAGCGAGCTGAACATCGAGGACTTGCGGGAGGTGGGGGTAGTAGGTATCGGTGCGGGGGCGGAAGGTGCTCCGGGTCCCGTACTCAAAAGGGTTCGCCTCCTCTTTCCGGTGGACCGTTCGCCTACGGGCGCGCGCTGACCGCCCGTTGGCCCCGGGCACGTTCTGCCTGCCCGTTGGCCTCCCGGCACGTTCTGACTGCCCGTTGGCGTCCGGGGCGCGACGGTTTCCTACAGGTGTGCGAGCTTCTCCAGCACGGGGGCGGCGGCGCGCAGTTTGGCCCACTCGTCCTCGCCGAGGCCCTCGACCAGGCCGGCCAGGAACGCGTTGCGCTTGCGGCGGCTCTCCTCGAGCATCGCCTCGGCCTGTTCGGTCCTGGTGACGACCTTCTGGCGCCGGTCCTCGGGGTGCGGCTCCAGACGGACCAGGCCCTTGGCTTCGAGCAGCGCCACGATGCGGGTCATCGACGGCGGCTGGACGTGCTCCTTGCGGGCCAGCTCGCCCGGCGTGGCCTGGCCGCAGCGGGAGAGGGTGCCGAGCACCGACATCTCGGTCGGGCTCAGTGACTCGTCGACCCGCTGGTGCTTGAGCCGACGGGACAGCCGCATCACGGAGGAGCGGAGGGCGTTCACGGCGGCAGCGTCGTCGCCATGGGTGAGGTCCGGCATGTTCCTTAGAGTAACTCATTACTCTCGCTAAAGACCAGCGGAAGGCGGCCGTGTGCCCGTGACTCAGGCCACTGAACCCCGATATCACTCATATGGGTGATCGATACGCGGAACGTGACGCATCGGCCAGATAGGTGCCGCGACCCTCGTGTCCATGGGGACCAGCGTGCTCAGCCTGCGCATAGACGGGGAGCTGCTCGAACGGCTCCGCCACCAAGCGGCGAAAAGAGGAATGAGCGTGCAGGACTATGTGGTCCGCACGCTCATTCGGGACGACTTCGATCAGCGGTTCCAGGCCGCCGTCGAGGAGACGGAGAAGTTCTACGGGGTCACCTGAGGGCTCACGTCAGACCGAGGGCCGGCATCAGGTAGTAGAAGGCGAAGACCGCCGAGACGACATACATCGGGACCGGGATCTCCCGGCCCCGCCCGGCGGCCAGGCGCAGGACCACGAAGGTGATGAAGCCCATGCCGATGCCGTTCGTGATCGAGTACGTGAACGGCATCATCAGCATGGTCACGAAGGCGGGCATCGCGATGGTGTAGTCCGCCCAGTCGATCTCCTTGACGGAGTTCGACAGGATCAGGAAGCCCACGGTGATCAGGGCCGGGGTGGCCGCCTGGGACGGGACCATGGTGGCGACCGGGGTGAGGAAGAGGGCCACAGCGAAGAGAGCGCCCGTGACGACGTTCGCGAGACCGGTGCGCGCGCCCTCGCCGACGCCCGCCGTGGACTCCACGAACGCGGTGGTGGCCGAGGAGGAGCTGGCACCGCCCGCCGCGACCGCGAGACCGTCCACGAAGAGGACCTTGTTGATGCCCGGCATGTAGCCCTCGGCGTCGGTCAGCTTGGCCTCGTCGCTGACGCCCATGATCGTGCCCATGGCGTCGAAGAAGCACGACAGCAGGACGGTGAAGACGAAGAGGATCCCGGTCAGGATGCCGACCTTGGAGAAGCCGCCGAACAGGCTGACCTGTCCGATCAGGCCGAAGTCGGGGGTGGAGACCGGGTTGCCCGGCCACTTCGGGACGGTCAGCCCCCAGGTGGTGACCGTGGCGACCGAGTTGATGATCAGCGCGAGGACGGTCATCCCGACGATGGAGATCAGGATCGCGCCCGACACCCTGCGCACGATCAGGGCGAAGGTGAGCAGCGTGCCCAGGATGAAGATCAGCACCGGCCAGCCGACGAGGTGGCCGTTGCTGCCGAGCTGGAGCGGCACGGTGGTCTGGGCGGCGTCCGGGATCCGGCTGACGAAGCCGGAGTCGACCAGGCCGATCAGCATGATGAACAGGCCGATACCGATGGAGATCGCCTTGCGCAGACCGAACGGCACCGCGTTCATCACGCGCTCGCGCAGACCCGTGGCGACCAGCAGCATGACCACGAAACCGGCCAGCACGACCATGCCCATGGCGTCCGGCCAGGACATCCGGGGCGCGAGCTGGAGTGCGACGACGGAGTTCACGCCGAGGCCGGCGGCGAGCGCGATCGGCACATTGCCGATGACACCCATCAGGAGCGTGGTGAACGCCGCCGTCAGGGCGGTCGCCGTGACCAGCTGACCGTTGTCCAGATGGTGCCCGTACATGTCCTTCGCGCTGCCGAGGATGATCGGGTTCAGCACGATGATGTACGCCATCGCGAAGAAGGTGGCGAGACCACCGCGGATCTCGCGGGCGACGGAGCTGCCGCGCTCGGAGATCTTGAAGTAGCGGTCGAGGGCGCCGTAGGCGGGCTCGCCACCCGGCTGTTCGGGGGCGGGGACCTTGGCGGGGGCCGGGGTGGACATGCTGGACCTCATCACCGACGGGGTTCCCCCGAGCACCGTTGGAGTTTCATACGAGCAGAAGTGGTCAAAGACAAACGGTTTCAGTATGAACGTATGAATGCCAGATCGCTATCTCCGCGCGTAGATAGACCGGACCCTTAAGCTGTGCCCATGGCTAAGTGGACCCCCAAGCACGAGGCGCCGGAGCCCCTGGAAGGCCCCGTGGTCGCCACCATCACCGGCGGCACGATCGTGTGGTTCGTCCTCTTCCTGGTCCAGCTCCCCTTCTACGGCTGGTTCGCCGACCACGGCCACACCTGGTGGCTGTGGACCTGCCTGGCCGGCGGCGGCCTGGGGCTCATCGGCGTCTGGTACGTCCGCAGGCGGGATGCGGCGATCAAGAGGGACGCGTCGCTGAAGGCGGCGTCGGCCGAATAACGCCGTCGACTGAAGCCCGCCGTCGGCCGGTCCGGCCCACCGGAGGGTCCCCGCCCCCAGACCCGCGTCACCCGCCCGATCAGCTCCGTCGGCCGAGCCCGGCCACCGGGGGCTCCGCCCCCAGACCCCCGTCGCCCACCCCCCGCCCACCCGACTCGC
>NZ_JBFAET010000333.1:0-5879 GCF_040642095.1 Streptomyces sp. NPDC020362 | reverse complement strand
CGAAGTCCGAGCCGTCCGCCGCACCCGTCGCGGCGGCCGCCTCCCCGGCCACCGACGACGACGCGGACTGGTCGCAGACCGCCGCGGTCACGGGTCTCGCCGTGCTCGGCGCCGGGGCCGTGTCGCTCGTACTGCGCGCCAGGGGCGGCCGGGACGCGGGCGACTGACCGGCCGGCAGGCCGAGCAGCAGGCCCAGCGTGATCCAGGTGTAGATGTTGCTGCCGAGGAAGCCGTCGACACCGGAGGCGTCCTCGAACCAGAGCCACACCACGCTGGTGCACAGGACCGCGTACAGGGCACCGGCGATGCGCGGGTGCCCGGCGCGCGCCAGCACCACGAAGGACGGCAGCAGCCACACCAGATGGTGCACCCAGGTGATCGGGCTGACCAGGCAGGCCGTCGCCCCGGTGAGGGCGAAGGCCGGCGTCCAGTCGCCGGCCACCACCGCCCGGCGAGTCCGCACCGCCCAGACGAACAGCACGAGCAGGACCCCGGCGGCCCACAGTGCGCGGTCCGGCTCGCCGAGCCGTGCCAGGACACCCTGCAGCGACTGGTTCGAGACGTAGTCGAGCCGGCCGACCCGGCTGGTGTCCCACAGCGCCTCGGTCCAGTAGAAGCGCGACGCGTCCGGATCCGCGCAGGCGGCCAGTCCGGTCGCCGCGAGGGCCACGGCGGTCGCCACCCCGGCCGCCCGCCGGCGCCCGGCGAGCAGCAGCAGGCCGATGAAGAGGGCGGGCGTGAGCTTCACCGCGGCGGCGAGGCCGATGCCGACGCCCGCCCAGCGGTCCCTGCCGGTGGCCAGCAGCCGGCAGTCGCCGAGGACCAGGGCGAGCAGCACCAGGTTGACCTGGCCGAAGCTGAAGGTGTCCCGCAGCGGCTCGAACAGCGCGAGCACGCACAGGGCCAGCGACCAGCGGAACCAGCCGTGGCGCCGCCGGCCCGGCCCGGCCAGGATGCGCAGGACCACCGCGAGCGCGGCCAGGTTCACCAGCAGGGAGGCCGCGATGGCGGTGGTCCGCCCCATCGCCGCCAGCGGCAGCATGGCGAGCGCGGCGAACGGCGGATACGTGAAGCCGTACTCCGTCCCCGGCACCCGGTAGTCGTAGATCCGGCCGTCGTGGTGCACCCAGGTGTGCACCGCGCCGTAGTAGACGCGCAGGTCGAAGAAGTCGCGCAGCAGCGGCACGGTCGCCGTGAACGCGGTCACCGCGGCAGCCAGCGCCAGAACGAGCAGTGCACGGCCCCGGTCCGTGCGCGGCAGCGGGAGAGTGCTCATACCGTACGTCCCGTCGCCGGGGCCTGTGCCGCGAGGTGGGCCTGCCACAGGACGACCACACCGAGCACCCCGCCGGAGACCGCGAGGACCAGCTGGCCCAGGTCTGCCGGTCCCCCACTGGGCAGTACGGCGAGGGCCAGGACGCCCGCCAGGGCCGCCACCCGGTGCCGCACCGAGGTGCTGGGCGCGGCGGCCGCGATGAGGAAGAGGCCCCACAGCACGTACCAGGGGCGGATCGCCGGGCCGAAGACGGCCACCACCAGCAGGCTCAGCCCGAGGGCGTACACCGGTCGCGGGCGCAGCCGGACCCATATCACCAGCACGGCCATGGCCGTGACCGCGAGGCCGAGCAGGTGCCAGGCCGGTACGGCCAGCGGGGCCAGGCTGCTGCCGAGGTGGTCGAGCAGGGCACCGGTGGCGCGGCCCAGCAGGCTGGTCAGGGCCCAGTTGTGTGCGGAGACGGGCGTGTCCAGGGCGCGGATCCAGCCGTACCCCGTTCCGGCCACGGCGGTCGCGGCGACCGTCGTGGTGGCGGCGGCCAGCGCCGTCGTCGCGGTGGCCCGCAGCGGGGGGCGGCCGGAGCGGACCTGCAGGGCCACGACGGCGAGCAGGCCGAGCGCGGCGGGTGCCTTGACCAGGGCGGCCAGCGTGACGAGCACCGCCCCCAGGACGGGCCACCGGCCGCGTGCGGCGACCAGCCCGAGCCCCAGCAGGCCGAGCATGATCGCGTCGTTGTGGGCGCCCGCGACCAGGTGGAGCAGGACGAGCGGGTTGAGCGCGCCGAGCCACAGGGCGGCGGCCGGGTCGGCACCGCTGTGCCGGGCCAGGCGGGGCAGCGCCGCCGCCATGAGAGCCACGCCGAACAGGGCGACCAGACGCATGCCGAGGAGACCTGCGGGCAGCTGGCCGCGGGTCAGGCCCGACAGCAGGGAGGCCAGGGCCAGGAAGGCGGGGCCGTAGGGGGCTCCGGTGTGCTGCCACACCGGGGCCACCTCGTCGGCCAGCGGGCCGCCGAGGCGGGCGGGGCCGTCGGTGTACACGTCCATGTGGGCGTCGACCATGGCGCCCTGGGCGAGATAGCTGTAGACGTCCCGGCTGAACAGCGGGGGCGCGAGCAGCAGCGGGGTCGCCCAGAGGGCCAGGACCAGCAGCAGGGCGCGCGGGGTCGGCGGGCGCGGACCGCGCACCAGACGGCCGAGAAGCACCCAGGCCGCTATCAGCAGCACCACACCGCAGTAGACCCCGACCAGGCCGAGGGCGGCCTGTACGGAGGCCGGGGCGAGGAGGTCCTGCACGGGCAGGGCGCCGGCCGTCTCACCGCCCAGCGCGAGAAAGGCGGTACCGGCCAGCCCCAGCACCTGGCAGCGGCGGAGATCGACGGGGAAAGCCATGGCCAACACTGGGTCAGCGTGTCAACACCGGGTGGCCGGAAGGCGACGCTCCCTTCACCTGCGGGCGGCCCGTACATGACCGGAACGTGTGCAGCGATGACTTCTCCGCTCGCGCGGGGTCACCCCCGCACCACCCGGGACAGCGCGAATGCACCGCCTGAGACAGGGCGGATGCACCACCCGGCACAGGACGGACGTGATGACCGTGGCGAGGAGTTCCTCCTGTGCGAAGGTCGACGGCCCGGAGACGTACTACGAGCTTCACGGCAGCCCGTCGTACGCTGCCTCCGCTCCCCGTCCGCAGGGCTTCCAGGACCTCGTCGCCAAGTGCGCGGCCGCGGCCCCCGCCCCGCTTCCCTGGACCGCCGACGACCTGCGCGCGCTGCGGACGCCCACGCTGCTGGTCATCGGCGACCACGACTTCGTGCGCATCGAGCACGCGGCCGGGATGCGCGGCCTCATCCCGGACGCCCGGCCGGCGGTGCTGCCCGGCACCACCCGCATGGCGCTCATGCGGCGTTCGGCGCTGCTGCTTCCGCTGCTGGGCGAGTTCCTGGACGGGCCGTTCAGAACACCGACAGGCCGGTCAGCGTCGTGAACCGGTCCAGGGCCGCCACGCCCGCGACCGAGTTGCCGCGCTCGTCCAGTCCCGGGCTCCACACGCACAGCGTGCAGCGTCCCGGGACGACCGCGATGATGCCGCCGCCGACGCCGCTCTTGCCGGGCAGGCCGACGCGGTGGGCGAAGTCACCGGCCGCGTCGTACGTACCGCAGGTCAGCATCACCGCGTTGACCTGCTTGGCCTGGCTGCGGGTGAGCAGCCGGGTGCCGTCGGCGCGGATGCCGTGCCGGGCGAGGAAGGAGGCGGCGAGGGCCAGGTCGGAGCAGGAGGCCGCGATGGAGCACTGCCGGAAGTACTGGTCGAGCAGGACCGGCACGGGGTTGTCGATGTTGCCGTAGGACGCCATGAAGTGGGCGAGTGCGGCGTTGCGGTCGCCGTGCGCGGTCTCGGAGGCGGCGACCTCCTCGTCGAAGTCCAGGGACGGGTTGCCGCTCTCGGCTCGGAGGAAGTCGAGCAGTTCCCCGGAGGCGTCCCCGGTACGGGTGTGGAAGCGGTCGGTGACCACGAGCGCGCCCGCGTTGATGAAAGGATTCCGCGGGATGCCGTTCTCGTACTCCAGCTGCACCAGCGAGTTGAACGGGTTGCCGGAGGGCTCGCGGCCCACGTGCTCCCAGAGTGCGTCGCCCTCGCGGGCCAGGTCCAGGGCGAGCGTGAAGACCTTGGTGATGGACTGCGTGGAAAACGGCAGCCGCCAGTCCCCCACCCCGTAGACCGTGCCGTCCAGCTCGGCCACGGCCATGCCGAAACTGCGCGGATCGCGCGCCGCGAGTGCCGGGATGTAGTCGGCGGACCGGCCGCGTCCCGGGGTGCGATCGATCTCCGCCATGATCCGGTCGAGGACCGGTTGGAACTGGGAGGACATGATCGTCATGATGCCGCACTCCTGTCCACGGGGCGCCCCGGGGTCGTCGTCCGGTCCTCGTACGCGGCAGTGGCACGACGCGCACGACGCCAATCAGGCATGTTGTGAACCGAACTCCGCGTGCTGGCCCGCGGATCACGGCTGCGCGCGCCAGGGTGACATGGGGACCGGAGCCTGTCCGGTCGTCGGGAGACGGGAGCGATCGTGCGCCGGCGGAGCATCTACGGGGTAGGCCTGTGCACACTGACGCTGCTGGCCGGATGCGGCCTGCCCGTACCGCATGTGCCCGTGCCGGTCCGCCCGCACGGAGGACGGACGTTCTACCTCAGTCCGGACGGCGACGACGGGGACGACGGCCGGGCACCGCAGACCGCCTGGCGCACACTGCGGCGGGCCGACGCCGTGCGGCTGCAGCCGGGCGACCGCCTGCTGCTGAAGGGCGGGACGCGCTTCCCCGGCACCCTGAGCATCGGGCCGGGCGACGCCGGGAACGCCCGAAAGCCCGTCGTGATCGGTTCCTACGGGAAGGGCCGTGCGATGATCGCGGCGGCCGGCACCCGCGGCATCGGGGTGTACAACACGAGCGGGATCGTCATCCGGGACCTGATCGTCGCGGGCAACGCCGCGTCCTACCGGTCGCAGGACGGCATCGGCTTCGTCACCGATCTGCCCGGGAAGCGCACGCTGCCGTACCTCCGGGTCAAGGGCGTCGACGTGTCGGGCTTCCGCAACGGCATCCGGCTGCACGGCGGCGGCAAGGGGTCCGGCTTCCGGGACGTGGTGATCGATGCCTGCGCGGTGCACGGCAACAAGGACGCGGGGCTCGTGTCGGACGGCCCCGTCTTCGACGCGCACGCGCCCGGGTACGCGCACGAGAGGGTGACGGTCTCCGGGGTGGTGGCGTTCCGCAACGACGGTGACCCGGAGGCGGCGGGCCACAACACCGGCAGCGGCATCGTCCTCGGCAGCGTCCGCCAGGGTGTGGTGGAGGGATCGGACGCCCACGACAACGGGGCGTCGTCCTCCCCCCAGGCCGTGGAGGGCCCGGAGGGCATCTGGACGTACGACTCGACGCGGATCGTCCTGCAGCGCAACGTCGCCCACGACAACCACTCCGGGTCCAGGGTGGACGGCGGCGGGTTCGATCTGGGCAACAACGTGTCCCACTCGCTGATGCAGTACAACCTGTCCTACGGAAACGACGGCGCGGGCTTCCTGGCCTTCTCCGCCGTCCCGAACAAGGCCCACACGGACAACGCGATCCGCTACAACATCGGCCGGGACAACGCCCGCAAGCTCCCAGACTACGGCGGCATCGTGGTGGTCGGATCCCGGATCGGCAACCTGGCGATCTACCAGAACACGGTGCTGACCAGGGCGAACGGCTCCGTCCGCGCGCCCGCCCTGCGGCTGCGGACCCACCTCGCCGCGGTCTCGGTGCGCAACAACCTGTTCGTCACCGACGGCTCCCCCGTGGTGGCGGCCCAGGGCGCCTTCGGCACCTCGGAGGTGGTGATGCAGGGCAACGACTACCACAGCCCCGAAGGGCCGGGGCTGCAGTGGGGAGAGCGCCGGTACTCGGATCTGGCCGCCTGGCGGAAGGAGACGGGCCAGGAGATGCAGGGGGCGCGGGCCACCGGGACCGGCGCCGACCCGTGTCTGGCCGAGGTCCGGCACCGGGCGGACGGTCCCGACCCGCGCGGCAGCGGCCCGGCGCGCGGCGTACCG
>NZ_JBFAET010000332.1:0-5884 GCF_040642095.1 Streptomyces sp. NPDC020362 | reverse complement strand
CGACACCACCGGTGGAAAGGGGGCGGCGGTGCGACCCCCACCACCCCCGGCACGGTCGGAAGCGGAGGAATCGGCATCAACCGCAATGGTGACGACGGCCAACCCGGTGAGTTGGGCGTCGGCGGCTCCGGCGGCGGTGCGTCGATCAATGCCGCCGGTGGAGGAGCCGGCGGCGTGTATGGGGGTGGCGGTGGTGGCGGCGCCTCCGCCAACGTGCTGTTCTCGGGTGGCGGTGGCGGTGGTGGCGGATCGAGCGCCGGGCCAGCGGGCAGCACCTTCACCGCCGGCGCGAACACCGGAAACGGAATCGTCACCATCACCTACACACTGCCCTCCCCCGTCACCACCTACCTCAAGTCCCACCCCAACCCCTCAAAGCAGGGAGAACCGGTCTACCTGTCGGACCTCGTCTGCCCCACCACCGACGGGCCGGGCGTCCCCCGACCGACGGGCGCCGTCACCTTCGCCGTCGACGGCACCACCGTAGGCACGGCCAAACTCAAGCGCTCCGGCACCGACAGCTGCAGCATCGCCGAACTCACTCTCAAGCACCTGGCCACAGGCACCCACACCATCACCGCGATCTACTCCGGCGACTCCACCTACCCGTCCAACAGCGGCAACCCAGAGACGCTCACCCAGACTGCCAAGAAGTGCCAGGACGACGACTGCGGCAAGGGATGCGGAAACCAGGCGGTGTCCGAGGGCGTGTGAGTGGGGGCCTCCCGTCATCGTGGCTCGCCCCAACAGCTCGGCGTGAGCAGCATTCGTCAACTCACTGATGAACCTGCCCCGCATTCACAGAAGGCAGGTCAGCAGGCAGTGCCGTGCCCCAGTTCCCTGGCCCACTCCTGCAATTCGGGCTCGGCCAGGCTGGTTCCCAGCCAGTCGTGGTCGAGCTCGACGCCTGGAAGGGACGGTACGACGGCGACGTAGAGCCCGGCAGCACGCGCCGAGGCGATGCCCGTGGCCGAGTCCTCGAAGGCGACGGAACGCTTCGGGGCCACACCGAGTGTCTCGCACGCCGTGAGGTAGAGCTCCGGTGCGGGCTTGGGGGTACGTACCTCGTCAGCGGCGAACGACTTGGTGAAGCAGTCGGCGAGGCCGGCCGACCACAGTGCCGCGTCCAGCAGTTCCCGGGGGCTGTTGCTGGCTACGGCGATGGGCACGGCTGCGCGGCAGGCGTTCACCAGTTCTGCCGCCCCGGCGAGGGCTGTGGCGCCTCGGGAAAGCTCCTTGCGGACTCCTTCGAGGAGCTCGGCGGCGAGTTCGGCCCCGGAGCCGGGGCATCCGAGGTATTGGGCCATGGCATCTCCAGCTGCCTCCACGGTTCGGCCGATGACGAGGGCTTTCTGTTCGGGACCAAAGGGATGGCCGTGCGCGGCGAAGATGGCCGCTTCCGCAACGGTCCAGCATGCTTCGGTGTCGACCAGCAAGCCGTCGCAGTCGAAGACCACTGCCTCGGTGCTGCTGGGGAGCGCGTACATGCAGATGTCCTTTCGCTTCGGGTGATACGGGGTTGGGCGGCGACCCCGGGTGGTCTTGCGGTGCGTCGACAGCCGCCTCACTGCCCGAGCGCGAGCCGGATGCCGAAGGCGGCGATGACCGTGCCGGTGATGCGGTCGAGGTAGCGGCGGGCCGAAGGCCGTTGCAGACGGTCTCGGAGCACGTGCGCGAATGCGATCAGCGCGCAGGCCCAGACGACGGCCAGGAGGATGTGCACACCGGCCAGGAGTACGCCTAGAGCAATGTGCGAGGCGCCGGCGGGGATGAACTGCGGGAGCACGGCAACGTAGAAGGCGCCCATCTTCGGGTTGAGAAGATTGGTCGCGATCCCCTGGCGCCAGCCGCCGAGCAGGGTATCGCCGGCGCCTCTCCCGGCCTCGGTTTCGGCCACGGTCCGGGTCCCGGTCGTGTCGCCGGCTCCCGCTGTCTGCGGGCTCTCTTTCGCCGAGCGGTGCCAGGTCTCCCACAGCAGCCTGCCGCCCATCCACACCAGATACGCGGCTCCGCTCCAACGAACAGTGTCGTATGCGAGGTGGGATGCCGTCAGAAGCGCGGTGACACCGAGCGAAGTGAGCGCGCCCCAGACCAGCGTGCCGCTCTGGATGCCGAGGACCACACCCCAGGCGCGACGCCGGTGCCCGAGTGCCGCGGTGCGCAGGATGAGGGCGGTATCCAGTCCGGGAGTGAGCGTGAGAAGCCCCACTATCAGGGTGAACGTCTCTATCGCATCCAAGGTGATCACGACCGGTCACCTTAGGCCGGAAGCCAGAGAACTTCTATGATTCTGCCCGAAATCGGGCAGGGGTCGCGGCATTCGGCTTGGTCTTGCGCATCAGACCTCGCAGCTTGCGTGCTCAGGCATACGCCATCAAGCGATGAGGTCAGCCCGTGACCTTGGCATCCTCTGGTGCGAGGGCGGCTACGGGCTGCCGACGGATCGCTGACGGATCCACAGCCGGATCGCGGCACCAGTGACCGTGCCATGAATGACGAATGCTCTCTTGTCGCACCTGGTGGCCACGGCGTGGTCCCAGCGCTCGGGAATTGTGTGCCCCAACTGACGCCTCCGCAGGCACCTCCGGTTTCGGCGCGAGCTGTAGCCTTTGTCGCCGCACAGGTAATCCGGACGTGTCCGCGGATGCCCGCCGGTCGGGCGGAGAACGCGGATATGGTCCAGGACTGCGATCAAAACTGCGGGGCCGCACAGGCAAGTCCCGCCACGGGATGCCTGTCCGCTGACGGAGGCTGATGCCGTTGATGATGGTGCGGTGGCTCTTCCAGCGCCCGGCCCGCACCACGTTCTTCGGAAGGTGCATATCCAGCCGCGCCCACTCCATGTCCGACAGATCGCCCCACCCCGCACCAGGCGGAGCGATCCCCCTTGGGCCAGTGAACATGCGAATCATCTGACGAACGCTCAACTCCCGCCTCGGGTCGGGCGATCAGGGCCGATCCACCTCATTGTGTCAGCAGTTGTAAGGCCCTGTCTGAGATGTGGTCGCAGCGTCCCGTTTCCCCGTTGCGCAAAGCGGCAGTTCATGGCCTGTTCCGGAGGCCGGTACGGTCGGATTCATGGAGAGGAATTTTCAGACGGCCGAAGAACTTGCGCGTGCTTTGCGTGCCGGTGAAGTGACCTCGGCGGAACTGACCGACGAGGCGATCGCCCGTATCGAGCGGGACGACAAGGCGATCAACGCGATCTGCGTGCCGGACTTCGACCGTGCACGGGCCGCCGCGCGCGGTGCCGACCAGGCGCGCGCCCGCGGTGAGGACCAGCCGTTGCTCGGCATTCCGGTGACGGTCAAGGAGTCCTACAACATCGCCGGTATGCCCACGACCTGGGGCATGCCGCAATACCAGAACTACATGCCGGCCGAGGACGCGGTGCAGGTGTCGCGGCTCAAGGCCGCAGGCGCGGTGGTACTGGGTAAGACCAATGTGCCCTTCGGACTGCAAGATGTGCAGAGCTTCAACGAGATCTACGGCACCACCAATAACCCGTGGGATCACGGTCGCACGGCAGGTGGATCCTTAGGCGGATCAGCGGCGGCCCTGGCGTCCGGATTCGGCGCGCTGTCCATCGGCTCGGACATCGCCGGTTCGTTGCGCACCCCCGCACACTTCTGCGGTGTCTACGCACACAAGCCGACACTCGGGCTGGCGGCGAGCCGCGGTATGGTCCCGCCGTCCGCGCCGGCCTTGCCGGCCGACGTTGACCTCGCCGTCGTCGGTCCGATGGCGCGCACTGCCCGCGACCTCACGCTCCTGCTCGACGTCATGGCCGGACCGGACCCGTTGACGCTCGGTGTGGCGCACGACCTGACGCTGCCGACCGCGCGCCACGAACGGCTCTGCGACTTCCGGGTCCTGGTCCTCGAGGAGCATCCGCTCATTCCGACCGGGTCCGCTGTGCGGGCGGGCGTGAACCGGGTGGCCGACGCGCTGGTCGACGGCGGCGCCCGTGTCGAACGGCACAGTCCGCTGCTGCCCGATCTGACCGAAGCCGCGATGCTCTACACGCACTTGCTGTTCTCGAGCCTCGTTGCGCGTTTTCCCGTCGAAGCGTACGAGCAGCTGCGGACCCGCGCCGCCGGACTGGGCGCAGACGACCAGAGTCTCGATGCGGCGCGGCTGCGCGGCATGGTGCTCAGCCACCGCGACTGGATCGAGGCGAACGGCCGTCGCGAGCTCCACCGCCACGGCTGGCGGCAGCTCTTCGCCGAGTTCGACGCCGTGGCGTGTCCCATCACGCCCACTCCCGCGTTCCCGCACGACCACAACCCCGATCCGAGGGCACGCCGTCTCGACATCGACGGCGTCGAGTACCCGTACTTCGACCAGCTCGTCTGGGCCGGCCTGGCCACCATGCCCGGTCTACCCGCCACGGCCATACCAGCGGGCCGGTCGCCCGAGGGTCTGCCGGTGGGAGTGCAGCTCATCGGTCCGATGTTCGAGGACCGCACCCCGCTGCGGCTGGCCGAACTGCTCGAGCAGAAGATCGGCGGCTTCCAGGCACCGAAGTAGTGGCGTACTACCGGGTGTCCGTCGAGGACGGGGGGCGGATCACGACGAGATCCTCCGAATGCGCGTAGTCGCTACACACGCGACATTGAAGTCGATCACAGATGCCCCGGCCTGATCGCCACACACAGCAACCAGCATCGCGAATGCCGCACCCGGAATCGACCGGCGTCCGCACCGGCCCTTCGGTGTACAACAACGCATCGCACGGCGCGAACAGCGCGTCGTTCGAGCCGTGTTCGGCCTAGACTGTTGGACGATCAGTTCACGGCTCGCTGATCGAGTGCCGTTGGAAGAACTCGTCAGCGAGCATGCCCATCATGACGAGATCCTGGTGCTGACCGGCGACAAACACATGGTCACGGAGGCGGCCCTCCTCGGTGAATCCGAGCCGCCGGTGAAGTGTCAGCGACGCTTCGTTGTGGGCGAAGATCCGCGCTTGGCACCTGTGATAGCGCCGCTCGGCGAACATGAAGCGCAGCAGCAGTACGACGGCTTCAACCGCGTAGCCCTTGCGCCGGTGGTCGGTACCGATCGTCACGCCGTACTCGAACCAGCCGGCACGAGAGTCAGCAAGATGTGAGCGGAGCACGACCACCTGTCGCTCCAGGACATCGCGGACCGGGAAGGAACGAGCCTCGCCACCGTGCGCCTGGCACCGCTCAGGAACGACGTCCTACTGCACCCCGCCGACTCCTACGGCCAGATGGACGACCGCCGCTCCGGAGCCCGCCGCCGAGCCGGACACCTCGGCGGTGCCCTCCCCGGGCGTGGCCATGTCCGCGACCGGGACTTCCACCCGCAGCCGGACCGATTTCCGGTTCGCCGGCCGCACGATCTCGACCGGCTGCTCGTCGGCGGGGAAGGTGCTCACCTCCCCGACCGGCCGGACCGTCACGGACAGGCCGATCCGCTGTACCGGCTTTCCAGGCTGCGCGAACAGCCGGGCAAGGGACAGGGCCAGATGCGCGCCGCGCTTGGTGCCCGCCACCGCGTGCACCTCGTCCACGATCACCGTGCGCACCCCCGGCGGTGAATCGCGCGCGGTGGAACTGAGCAGCAGGAACAGCGACTCCGGGGTGGTGACCAGGATGTCCGACGGGGTGCGCAGGAACGCCCTGCGCTCGGTGGCGGGAGTGTCGCCGGTGCCCATGCCGACCGTGATCACCGGCTCCGGCCGGCCGAAGCGGATGGCGGCCTGGCCGGTGCCGGCCAGCGGCGCCCGGGGGTCCCGGCCCGGCAGCGGAGCCCGCAGGTTGCGTTCGGCGTCCGCCGCCGCCTTCAGCGGCGAGACACGCAGCACCCGGCAGCGTGGCGGCGGCTACGGCGGCACCGGGGGGAGGGCCAGCCGGGGGAG
>NZ_JBFAET010000331.1:0-5930 GCF_040642095.1 Streptomyces sp. NPDC020362 | reverse complement strand
CCTCGTCCCGCTCCTCCAGGAGCGGCGCGGCGGCGGCCCGCGCCACGTCCTCGGGCACGCCCGCGCCGAGCCGCACGCGCGCGCCGAGTTGTCCGGGGTGTTTCGGCGTGCCTGGAAAACCGCCGTCGAAGCCGCTTCAAACCGACCCTTGGACGCCTTGACAAGGCTTTAGCGCGGCCTCCAGACTGGCGTTGCGCTAATCGCAATCCGTTTCGCTATACGCACCGAGGTGTCATGATGATTCCCGCGTGCCGTCTCGCGGATCTGCCGCGAGGCGAGGCCCACCGGCTCGACATCGACCCGCCGGTCTCGGTGTTCCACACCGATGACGGCGAGCTCTTCGCCATCGACGACACCTGCACCCACCAGGACGCCTCGCTCGCCGACGGCTGGCTGGAGGGCTGCGAGGTGGAATGCCCGTTGCACGCCTCGAAGTTCGACCTGAGGACCGGAGCCGTGGACGCCCCGCCGGCCAAGCTCCCGGTCCGCACGCACGAGGTCGTCGTCGAGGACGGAACTGTCTACGTGCGGCTGTCCACGGAGGCGCCCAACCTGCCGCCGTGCATCGCCTCCCGCCTGGCCGGAGGCCCCGCGTGAGGACCGTGGCCGTGGTGGGCGCCTCGCTGGCCGGTCTGTCGGCCGCGCGCTCACTGCGGAAACGGGGGTACGACGGTCGGCTGGTCGTCATCGGCGACGAGCCCCACCGCCCGTACGACAGGCCGCCGCTGTCCAAGGAATTCCTGGCCGGTGCCATCGGCGAAGCGGATCTGGCACTGGAGAGGGACGGCGAGGACCTCCGGGCGGAGTGGGTGCTCGGCGTCCGCGCCACCGGACTCGACCGCACCGAGCGGGCGATCCGGCTCGGCGACGGCCGGGAGGTACGCGCCGACGGCGTGGTCATCGCGACCGGCGCGGTCGCCCGTACCCTGCCCGGCACCGAGGGCCTCGCCGGAGTCCACGCGCTGCGCACCCTCGACGACGCCCGCGCCCTGCGGGACGAACTGGCCCGGGGCGGACGGCTGGTGGTGATCGGCGGCGGCTTCATCGGCGCCGAGGTCGCCTCCACGGCCCACGCTCTCGGCCTCGACGTCACCGTGATCGAGGCGGCGCCGACACCGCTGGCCGGACCGCTCGGCGAGGCCATGGGCGGCATCGTCTCCGCCCTCCACGCGGACCACGGCGTACGGCTGCTGTGCGGGGTGGGGGTCAAGGGGCTGAGCGGGGAGCGCCGGGTGGACGCCGTACTGCTGGAGGACGGCCGCAGTGTCCCGGCCGACACCGTCGTCGTCGGTGTGGGCGCGCGTCCCTGCGTCGAGTGGCTGCAGGGGTCCGGGGTCGCACTCGACAACGGCGTGAAGTGCGGTGCCGACGGCCGCACCAGCCTGGCCGGGGTGGTCGCCGTGGGCGACTGCGCCAACTGGTACGACCCGCACACCGGCGTCCATCGCAGGGTCGAGCACTGGACCGGCGCGCTGGAGCGGCCCGACGCGGCCGTGGCCACGCTGCTCGCGCACGGTGCGACGGAACCGGGCGTGCCCCGGCCTGCGTACTTCTGGTCCGATCAGTACGGCGTGAAGATCCAGTTCGTCGGCCACGCCGCCGGGGCCGACAGCGTGACGGTCGAGGAAGGTACGACCGACGACCGTAGTTTCCTGGCCGTCTACCGGCAGGCCGGCAGACCGGTCGCCGTGCTCGGGATGAACCAACCGCGGCTGTTCACCCGGTGGCGCAAGCAGTTCGCCGCCGCCGCGTCTTGACACCCGTGCTTGCGACCTCTCATGCTGCGTTGCACATAACACGCAGCGTTGCTTCATACACAACGCCGTTCGAAGTCGCTCTTCCCGGCGCGTGACTGACCTTTCCACGACGTTTCCCGAGGAGTGCAGCGTTGACCTCGACAAACCTGCCGGACAGCCTGATCGCCACCCTCCCCGGCTCCGCCTACACGGATCCCGGCATCTTCGCCCAGGAGCAGGAGCGCATCTTCGAGGCGATGTGGTTCTGCGTCGCGCGGGCATCGGACCTGCCGAAGCCCGGAGCCTTCCGCACCGTCGACGTGGGCCGCGAGAGCATCCTCGTCACCCGGGCCCGGGACAACTCGATCCGCGCCTACTTCAACGTCTGCCGGCACCGCGGAGCCAAGCTCTGCACCGATGGAACGGGCGAGGTCAAGCGTGCCTTCCAGTGCCCGTACCACGCCTGGACCTACGACCTCGACGGCAAGCTGGTCGCGGCACCCAACCTCACCAAGATGCCCGACGTGGGCCGCACCGAGTACGGCCTGGTGAGCGTGGCCGTCCGGGAATGGCTCGGCTACGTCTGGGTCTGTCTGGCGGAGAACCCGCCCTCCTTCGAGGAGGACGTCGTCGGCGAGGTCGTCGGCCGTCTCGGCGACGTGGAGTCGATCGAGCGCTACGACATCGCGAACCTCTCGGTGGGCCGGCGGATCGTCTACGACGTCAAGGCGAACTGGAAGCTCATCATCGAGAACTTCATGGAGTGCTACCACTGCGCCACGATCCACCCCGAACTCACCGAGGTCCTGCCCGAGTTCGCCGACGGCTACGCCGCCCAGTACTACGTCGGCCACGGCGCCGAGTTCGGGGCGGAGATCCAGGGCTTCACCGTCGACGGCTCCGAGGGCCTGGACCGCATCCCGGGGGTGTCCGAGGAGCAGGACCGCCGGTACTACGCGATCACGATCAAGCCGCAGGTCTTCATCAACCTCGTGCCCGACCACGTGATCTTCCACCGCATGTACCCGGTGGCCGTCGACCGCACGGTCGTCGAGTGCGACTGGCTCTACCTGCCCGGTGTGGTGGAGAGCGGCAAGGACGTCAGCCGGTCCGTGGAGCTCTTCGACCGGGTCAACCGCCAGGACTTCGACGCCTGCGAGCGCACCCAGCCCGGCATGAGCTCGCGGCTGTACGCCAAGGGCGGTGTGCTCGTCCCCAGTGAGCACCACATCGGCGCCTTCCACGACTGGGTGCAGGAGCGTCTCGGTACGCGGCAGCCGGAGTAGCGCAGGTGATGCCCGTGACCCGCGCGGGCGCACGCGGGCCGCTCGGCGGGCGTACCGGTGAGCTCAGCCCAGGTACCCCATGCGGTGGCTGATCTCCTCCGCACCCTTGACCAGCACCGGAGCCAGCTCGTGCATGCGCTCCTCGGTGAAGCGGTACGAGGGCCCGGAGGCACTGATCGACGCGATGACCTGGCCTTCCCGGTCGCGGATCGGCGCGGCCATGGCGTGCAGCCCGATCTCCAGCTCCTCCAGCGTCCAGGAGTAGCCGCGTTCCCGGGCCTCGGCGAGGTTCTTCTCGAGCTTCGCCTTCGAGGAGATCGTGTGGGGGGTCACCTTCTTCAGGCCGGCATCCGTCAGCAGTGCGGCGCGCTCCTTGGCGGGCAGGTGGGCCAGCATGATCTTGCCGCTGGAGGTGGCGTGCAGCGGGGTCAGCTCGCCGACCCAGTTGTGCGCGGCGACGGCGGCCGGGCCGCGCACCTGGTAGAGGTTGATCGCGTAGTGCTCCTGCATGACGGCGATGTTGACCGTCTCGCCGATCTCCTCTGCGAGGCGCTCACAGACCGGACGGCCCTGCTGGGTGATGTCGAGACGTCCCGTGACCGCCCCGGCCAGGCGTACGATGCCGAAGCCGAGCCGGTACTTGCCGCGCTCGCCCGACTGCTCCACGAGACCGCGCGCCTCCAGGGCGCCGAGCAGACGGAACGCGGTCGACTTGTGAACATCGATCTCGGCGGCCACCTCGCTCACGCCCGCTTCGCCGCGCTGGGCCAGGATCTCGAGGACGCTGATGGCCCGGTCGACGGACTGCACCCCGCCGGACTGCGAGCTGTTCGTTTCGGTATCCGGACTGTAGTTGCTCATAGCGGAACTATACGCGCAGTAAACAACGCACCTGCAAGTAACCCGGCGGAAACGAAGACCTTGCAAGTTGCGCGGTTCGCAACCTAGTGCGTATAGCGATACCCGTATTAGCATGCCTCGCGTATCGACGGCGCGAGCGAGCGAGACGAGGCACCATGGCTCCCCTGCACTACGACTTCGTCATCGTCGGCGGTGGATCAGCCGGCAGCGCACTGGCGAACCGACTCTCGGCCGACCCCGGAAACCGGGTGCTCGTGCTGGAGGCGGGCCGGTCCGACTACCCCTGGGACGTGTTCATCCACATGCCCGCGGCGCTGACCTACCCCATCGGCAGCCGCTTCTACGACTGGAAGTACGAGTCCGAGCCCGAGCCCCACATGGGCGGCCGGCGCATCTATCACGCCCGCGGCAAGGTACTGGGCGGCTCCAGCAGCATCAACGGCATGATCTTCCAGCGCGGCAACCCCATGGACTACGAGCGCTGGGGCGCCGACCCCGGGATGGAGACCTGGGACTACGCGCACTGCCTGCCGTACTTCCGGCGGATGGAGAACTGTCTCGCGGCCGACCCCGACGACGAGTTCCGCGGCCACGACGGCCCCCTCGTCCTCGAGCGCGGCCCCGCCACGAACCCGCTGTTCGGCGCCTTCCTCAAGGCCACCCAGGAGGCGGGCTACGCCCCCACCGACGACGTCAACGGCTACCGGCAGGAAGGTTTTGCAAAGTTCGACCGGAATGTCCATCGCGGTCGCCGGCTGTCGGCCTCCAAGGCGTACCTCAAGCCCGCCATGAAGCGGCCCAACCTCACCGTCACCACCCGCGCCCTCGTCACCAAGGTCCTCTTCGAGGGCAAGCGGGCCGTGGGCGTCGAGTACCGGCGCGGCCGGGGCCCCGTCCAGCAGGTCCGCGCCGAGGAAGTCATTCTGTGCGGCGGCGCCATCAACTCCCCGCAACTGCTCCAGCTCTCCGGCGTCGGCAACGCCGCCGAGCTGTCCGCCCTGGGCATCGACGTCGTCCACGACCTGCCGGGCGTCGGCGAGAACATGCAGGACCACCTGGAGGTGTACGTCCAGTACGGCTGCAAGCAGCCCGTCTCCATGCAGCCGTACATGGCGAAGTGGCGTGCCCCCTTCATCGGGCTCCAGTGGCTCTTCCGCAAGGGTCCGGCCGCGACCAACCACTTCGAGGCCGGCGGCTTCGCCCGCAGCAACGAGGACGTGGACTACCCCAACCTGATGTTCCACTTCCTGCCGGTCGCGGTCCGTTACGACGGCTCCTCCCCGTCGGGCGGCCACGGCTATCAGGTGCACGTCGGACCCATGTACTCCGACGCCATCGGCTCCGTGAAGATCAAGAGCAAGGACCCGCGGGAACACCCGGCGCTGCGCTTCAACTACCTCTCCACCGAGCAGGACCGCCGGGAGTGGGTCGAGGCGATCCGCGTGGCCCGCAGGCTGCTCAACCAGCCGGCACTCGCCCCCTACAACGACGGCGAGATCTCGCCCGGACCCTCCGTCGAGACCGACGAGGAGATCCTTGCGTGGGTCGCCAAGGAGGGCGAGACCGCCCTGCACCCCTCGTGCACCTGCAAGATGGGCACCGACGAGATGGCGGTCGTCGACCCGCTCAGCATGCGGGTGCACGGCCTGGAGGGGCTGCGGGTCGTCGACGCCTCGGTGATGCCGTACGTCACCAACGGCAACATCTACGCGCCGGTGATGATGATCGCCGAGAAGGCGGCCGACCTGATCCTCGGCAAGGAGCCGGAGGCGCCCTCCAAGGCCGCGTACTACCGCCACCGCGACGCCCAGAAGCAGGCCGGGTAGGGCCTTGGGCGCCGAGGCCCTGCGGGCGCTGCTGAGTCGCGTCCGCTACGAGGTGCTGCCGGCGAAGGCGACCGAGGAGAAGGTCCTCGCCCATGTCCCGCGCGACGTCGTGGTCACGGTCACGGCGTCGCCGGTCAAGGGCCTGGAGCCGACCCTCGGCCTCACCGAGCGGCTTGTGGCACATGGCTACCGTGTCGTCCCGCACGTGCCCGCGCGGCTGC
>NZ_JBFAET010000330.1:0-5946 GCF_040642095.1 Streptomyces sp. NPDC020362 | reverse complement strand
GCTTCACCGGAAGCTCCGGCTTCATGGGGAGCTCGGGCTTCAGGGGCTTCATCGGAAGCTCGGGCTTGACCGGCTTCCTCGGGTACTCCGGCTTCACCGGAAGCTCCGGCTTGACCGGCTTCATCGGGTGCTCGGGCTTCACCGGATACTCCGGCTTCACCGGCTTCATCGGGTACTCCGGCTTCACCGGATACTCCGGCTTCACCGGCTTCATCGGGTGCTCGGGCTTCATCGGAAGCTCGGGCTTCACCGGCTTCATCGGGAAGTACGGCTTCACCGGATGCTCGGGCTTCATCGCCTTCGCCGGGAAGTCGGGTTTCGCCGGGAAGCCGGGCTTCATCGGGGACGGCGGGTAGGGGTTGATGCGGTCCTGAGCGTGTGCGCTTCCCGCGTTCGCCAGTGCGGCTGCGGCGAGCGCTGCAGCCATCGTGGCTGACGCCAGGACAGATCGCCTTCGCGGCGATGTCGACATTTTCTCCACTCTCCTCGACTCGGTTCAGGGCTTCGTGACGGCTGGTCAGCACCTAGAGCTGGACAGTGGAATGAATAGGAAATCGCTTAACCTGAGTAACGCTGCGGCGGCCATAAGCCACCGGATGGTGTAGCGCGGGAGGCCAGTTGACCCGAACGGCGGCGGGAGGACGACCCAGGAAGGGGGCCCCGTGGCTCGACGGGACGACACCCCGTCGTCCGCACAGGATCCCGACGCGTATCGTCCCGGTTCGGCGACGCGTCGACGTGGCGCGGGCCGCCGGCCCGGCGGTCGAGAGAGCGCCTGCGGCCGGAGCCGCAGGCGCATCCTGACGTTGCTGATCCCGGACCTGATCCCGGTCCGGTTCAACCGTGCTGAAGAGGTCCGGGCACCGTGCGGCGCCCGGACCCGTGTCTCACGCGGCGAGGGCGTGCCCGGGGTGCAGTACCACCTTGGTGTAGCCCTCGATCCGCTTGTCGAACTTCTCGTAGGCCTGCGGCGCCTGCTCCAGCGGCAGTTCGTGGGAGACCACGAAGCTGGGCTTGGCCCGCCCTGCGATGATCATGTCACGCAGCTGACGGTTGTACCGCTTGACGTTGCACTGCCCGGTGCCCATCTGCTGGCCCTTCTCGAACATCCTGCCGATGGAGACCAGCAGCTGGCCGTGCCTGGCGTGCTCGTCGGGACCACCGGGGTCCGAGGGCACGTACAGGCCGGGTACGCCGAGCATGCCCGTCGGCCGTACCGTCTCGACAAGCGTGTTGAGCACGACGGCGGGTTCCTCATGGCTGGCATCGTGTGCCTGGGCCTGGTACCCGACGGCGTCCACACCCTTGTCAGTGCCTTCGCCACCCGTCTGTTCCTTGATCCGCTCGGCCGGGTCGCCCTGGGTGAAGTCGATGGGGATCGCCCCGATCTCCTCCGCCTTGGCGAGCCGCTCGGGCACCCGGTCCACGGAGAACACCTTGGACGCACCGCGCAGCAGCGCGGAGTAGGCGGCCATCAGGCCCACGGGGCCGGCTCCGAAGACGGCCACGCTCTCACCGGGGGACACCTGGGCGAGTTCGCATCCGTGGTAACCCGTCGGGAAGATGTCGGCGAGCAGCACGAAGTCGGTTTCGAACTCGTTGCCCTGCGGCAGCTTCAGGCAGTTGAAGTCGGCGAAGGGCACCCGGAGCAGCTCTGCCTGGCCTCCCTTGTAGGGGCCCATCGCCACATAGCCGTAGGCGCCGCCGGCGAAGCCGGGATTGACCGTCAGGCAGAATCCGGTCTTGCCGGCAAGGCAGTTCTTGCAGAAGCCGCAGGCGACATTGAACGGCATGACGACCCGGTCACCCTTGGACAGGGAGGTCACACCGGTGCCGACCTCTTCGACGATGCCGAGGTTCTCGTGCCCGAAGACGATGCCCGCCTCGGCCGCCGTGCGGCCCTCGTACATATGCAGGTCGGATCCGCAGATCGCGGTCGACGTAACCCGTACCAGAACATCGTTCGGATGCTGGATCTTCGGATCGTCGACGTCCCTCACCGTCACGCTGAAGGGCTTCTCGTAGACGACGGCTTTCACCTGGATCACCTCCGCGTCTAGCGCTGGACGACGGCGGCGAGGGGGGAGCCGCGGCCGGGGGACGCACACGGAGGCGGGCCTCGGACTGTGCCGTGGCCCCGATGCGCTCGCTTCACCGCCGGTACTTCCAGGTAACGCCCCTACGGCAGGGGCTGCAACCCACGTCGGCGACGGCCCCTGTTGCGGCGGACGCCAGGTGTCGGACCGCATCCGAAGGGTCGCATTCCCTGCCATGTCCGGGGCCGCCGGAAGGGATCGACGCGCTCACGGGGTGGGCACGGACCCGTAGCAGCGGGTGAGCCCCCGGTGACGCCCGGACAGTGGTGACCGGGCAGCTGCGGCAGGGAGCGCACGGCCTGTACGGGAGCGCACACAGAGTCAGCTCCTCCCCCCGGGCCACGTCGTGTGCAGGATCGAGCGCGCGGCCGTCCTCCGGCCGCTCTCCCAGTACGGGTGGAACAGCACCTTCGCCGACAGCCGGATGAGCCTTCGGCGCAGGACCGTGCACGGCTGTACGGCGAGCCGGCGGTAGGTGGTGTGCCACTCCTGGAGGGCTTCGGCGAGGTCGTCGGGAATCGGCCGCATGACCAAATTCAATCAGGTGTTCGAATTTTTGGGACAGCGGAGGCACGCGGGCCACCCTCGGCCCGTACCGATGCGCGGGCCGCGGCACGGTGGTCCCGTCCGCGCCGCGTGAGCCCCCAGGGCTTGAGGACCGAGATCACCGTCATGAAGATGTAGGCGGACAGCGAGACGACAGGTCCGAACAGGACGGCACCGGCGTCGGGCAGGGGTCCACCCGCCGCCACGGCCGCGACCGCGGAGTTCACCCCGGGCCGCAGCGCGAACGCGGTGGCGCCGGTCGTGGCCAGAGTCAGCCAGAACTTCGTGCAGACCCATCGATACCGCGCCAGCCCCCACGGTGTGCCCATGGACAGCACGACACCGCTGAGGAGCGCCAGGAACGCGACGGGGAGCAGCAGCCAGTCGGCGAAGAGCTTCATTCCCCGGACGCAGGCCTCCACGGTCACCGCCGATCCGGTGACCGTGGCGGTGGTCCCCAGCGCGAGCAGCCCGAGCGTGAGCCCGAGCCAGCTCGCGGAGGCGGTCACGTGGACGACGAGGGAGGCCCGGCGCGCGGGTCGGCTCAGCATCATGTGCGACACGTTGCCGGAAGGGATCGCCCGTGACGTCTGACGGCCGGAGTAACCCGGCATACTCGCCTCGGCGTACGGGACTCGGCCCGGCGGTCAGCCGATGTTGACCATCCAGGTGACGCCGAACCGGTCGGTGCACATGCCGAACACGTCGCCCCAGACCTGCTTCTCCAGGGGAACGGTGACGGTGGCGCCGTCGGACAACTTGTCCCAGTAGCCGCGAAGTTCGTCGGCATCGTCGCCGCTCAGGCTCACCGCGAAGTTGTTCCCCGGGGTGTGCTCCGCGCCCGGCGGCGCGTCGGCGCCCATCAACATGAATCCGCTGCCCGTTTCGAGCATGGCATGCATGATCCTGTCGTCGTGCCCGGTGCCGCCACCGAACTGACCGTAGGTGTTCAGTGCCAGCTCGCCACCGAGGACGCTCTTGTAGAACTCCATGGCATCTCGCGCGGTGCCAGGGAAGCTGATGTACGGGTTGAGACGAGAAGTCACTGTATGATCCTTTCGTCACATATGGCCGATGGGGGCAGCCTACGCCGGTGGGAGCAGGGGCACCGTCTCGCACGCACAGTCACTCGCCGGGAGCGAGCGCCGACGACCGGCCCGGCAGATCGGCGGCGGGCGGGAGCGGCCAAGTCCTGCGGTCTCGTTCAACGGCGGCCGCATCACCGCTCCTTGCGCCCGTCGGCCCTGCGCGAGGACCGCACGCACAGGGACCGGCGAGCGTCGGACCGGGGCCCCGGGCGCACGCCGCCGGCAGGCGGAATGGTTGATTGCCGTTGGGATTCCGATGGGGTGCATTGTCGGCCAATGTGACGCGGTCGCACCGACCGTCGCGGAGAGAGAACCCCCGCGGGTCGGCGCAGCGACTCGGGCCGGACACGGGTGCACATGCCCCTGGCAGGGAACGCCTCGCTTTCGCGACGCAACGCCCCAACGCACGCCGGGTTCCCGGAGACCGGTCACTGTCCGCCCAGGGCGGGAAAGGTCGCGGCCGCCTCCCGGGTACACCATCGCGAAGCGCCGGGCGGCCCGGCGCACCCCTCGCACGAGCCGGTCGGGAAGCGGCACCCAGGATCCACGCTCCGGGGTCCGGCCAGTCGACTGTCGGCCATATCCGGCGCGGCGCGTGAGCGCCGGGGAGTCCCAGGGCCCTTGTTCCCGCCATGCCCGGGTGATTAGGCTCCGGCTCGCTTTCGCACGACGTACACATTTTCCACACATGGCGGCCGGGATCCTCGCTTCGGCAGTCGCTTCCGCATGGGCACAGCGGTGACCTCCTGCCGAGGGACCGCGAGCACTTCGAGGGGGTGGGGGACATCGACGCGTCTCGCTTACCGCGGCGTGCCGACGGCGAGGAGTCGTCCGCGTCCCCGGCCGCTCCCCTCCCGTCGATGGGCGCGTCCCGCGCGGGAAGCCGCCGTGACATCGCCGTCCTGTGGGGCGTCAACGCCGTCGACGGACTCGGCAGCCAAGCTTCCGGGTTGGTGTTCCCTCTCCTGCTCCTGGACCTTGGTCACGGTCCAGGAACCGCAGGTTTGTTCGCCAGCTCCGCGGCTCTCGCCGGTGTGCTCCTCGGACCGGTGGTCGCCGTACCGTCCGACCGGGGGCACCGGCGCCGCCTCATGACCGGCGCGGCGGTCCTGGCAGCCCTGGCGATGGCGGGTCTGGCCGTCTCCTGCCTGTGCCACCCGCCGCTGTCGATCCTGCTGGGCCTGGCCTTCACCGAGCGCCTGTGCGCGACGGCGTACGAGACGGCGGCGCGCGGATCCCTGCGCCTGCTGTCGTCGCCCGACGACCTGCCACGCGCCGTGGCCGGCCTCCAGGCGGGCGATCAGGCGGCGCTGGTGCTGGGACCGGCGCTGGGCGGTGTCCTGTTCGGCGTGAGCCGCTTCCTGCCGTTCGCCGTCGACGCGGTCTCCTACGCCGCGGCGGCCCTCGGGGTACGGGCCATTCGCACCCCCCTGGACCCCACGGTGCTGCGAGCGGACACGACGAGGTCCGGCGGGGCCGAACCGAAGAAACTCCCGGCCGGACCGAGCACAGCCGAGGCCGGGCCGAGCACAGCCGTCGCTGGGCCGATCGCGCTCGTGGCCGAGGTGAGCACAGCCGTGACCGAGCCGATCGCCCCCGTGGCCGAGCCGAAGACACCCGTGCCCTCCACACCGGGCACACCCGCGGCCGCCGCGCCCGGCACGTCCATGGCGCCGCCCGGCACCTCTTCGTATCCGCCCGATGGCAGGCCCCGTACGCCGCGGCAGGCGCCAGCCCCCTCCACCGGCGCGCTGCGGGCAGGCCTCGTCGCGGTGGTCCGCTCCCCCGTGCTGCGGCTGGTGCTGCTGTGGTCGTCGGTGGCGAGCGGGGTGCTGGCCCTGCTGTTCTACACCGCGGTGTTCGTTCTGGGCACCGGAGCGGGTGGCGCGGCCACCGGCGGGGTGCTCGCGGCCTCGGGCGCGGCAGGTCTGGTCGGTTCGCTGGTGGCGGCGCGGGTGGTGAGGCGGTTCGGCGCCCATCGGTCGCTGACCGCGGCCACCTGGCTGCTGCTCGTGCCATGTGCCGCGCTGTCGGCAGCCGACGGGCCATGGCCGTGGGGGCTCTGCTTCTGCGCGCTGTGCCTGGTGCTGCCCGTGGTCACGGTCGTCCTGAGCGGAGCGGCCGTCCTCGCCGTGCCCCAGGACCTGCAGTCGCGGACCGGAGCCGTACTCGGGTCCGCCACCGCCGTCACGGCAGCCGTGGCGCCTGCCCTCTCT
>NZ_JBFAET010000329.1:0-5963 GCF_040642095.1 Streptomyces sp. NPDC020362 | reverse complement strand
CAAAGACCGTTCCATGCCCCTGCCCACACCACTACACTCCCCACCCTCAGAACCCTGACCAGCAGAAATGGCGAAGTACTGCTGGAGTACTAGTACTGGAAGAGTACTTCCGGATTGTTCGGCGAGGGGCCGTCCAGCAGCGGACTGTGGATCCCCTTCAGCGTCTGGTCGAAGAACGCTGTCACGTACTCGCGGGTGATCACCACCCCGCGTTCCGGGGAGAGGGGCGGCGTCGGGAACCCGGCCTCCTCCAGAAGCAGGTCCAGGTCGGCGAAGCTGAAGTGGTCGGCGCCGGCGACCGTCAGCCACTTCTTGTAGCCGCCGAGGGCGGCCCAGGTCTGCCCCCACGTGGTGTCGTGGCTGCCGGCCGAGTGGTTGGCGGCCGCGCCCAGCATGAGGAACGGCCGGTCGATCTGGCCGGGCGTCGGGGCCGGGTGGAAGGCGCCGTCCATGTTCACTCCGGCCCGTACTCGCGGGTCGGCGATCATCGTGGCGGCGGCCGCCGCTCCGCCGATGGAGTGTCCGGCCATGCCGATCTCGTGCCTGTCGATGAGGTGTGCCAGGCGCCACGCGGTATTGCCATGCGTCAACTGGTCGATCACGAAGGACACGTCCAGCGCGCGGCTGGCGGCGACGGAGTCGAAGTCGAGCGCCGGGTTACCGCAGATCGCGCACGGCGGCGTCTGGCCGTTCGCCAGCGTCTCGCCGCTGTCCTCGTAGGTGTGGCCGACGAGCGCGACGACGTAGCCGTGACTGGCCAGGTCGGTCGCGAGCGAGGTGAGCGTCATGCGCGGGTCCTCGTAGGCGGGTGAGAGGACCACCAGCGGATGCTTGCCGCTCTGCGGCCGCGCGCCGTCGAAGGCGTGAGTGGTGACGCTGGAAAGGTTCTGTGGGGTGACGCCGTAGCTCGCCGGCAACTTCCGCTGCTGGATGACTCCGGCTGCCTCGGCGAGGGTCATGTAAGGGGCCGGAGTCCCGGTCCCGGGGACGGCCGGGTAGACCATGGTGACGGTCAGTTGGCGGGGGCCGGATGACGGCACCCACGGGTCGGGACGGCTCGCGTCGGTGAGGTGGATGACGTCCTCGCCGGCGGCGTAGGGGCCGGTCGGCGCGGGGAGCGTGCCTTGGAAGGACCGCGTGGGCGCGGTGGCCGTGGCCGGTGCGGTGTCTGCCCGCGTGCTCACCTGCTGAGTGGACACCAACCGTCCGCGATCGCTTCGGGGCACCGCGCCCGCCGAGGCGGCTCCAGCCGTCACCGTCGTAGCGGCCAGGCCGGCCAGGACCATCCCGGTACTCAGCCAACGAAACGCGGAACGTGAACGGCGTTCTGGGTATGGGGAATTCATGTCGCCGACGCTACGTACGACCGCACCCGCCTGCAGCCCGGTCAGCAGGTGTATCCGCCCTGGGGCAATCCCTACCACCATCCCGGGTGCGCGCCTGACGAACCTCCCGTCAACCCCCGAAGGACTTCCGGAGCCGACCACTTAGCGCACGATCTGACACGGATGTTCAACCCCGGTGTCGAACGCGTGCGTGGCCACCGGTGTGGCCGACGGTGTGGTCGTGGCGGCGAACCCGGCGCCGGTTCCGGTGACGAGGGCGGCGAGCGCCAGCACCGCGACAGCGCTGATACGGCGATTGCGTTTCATGGGATCGACGCTAGGTTCCGCAGCTCCGTATCGAATCAGCCCATAGATGTAGACATTCTGGTGTCGTTCGTAGCCCCCGCGAGGTACCGGAGTCATCCGCCGGGACTATGTCGTGCGGCGCGGGGTTCCCTTCGCCGGCATCGTCGAGCGCCACCTTCGTCTTGGCCTACGACGAACACGACGCCAAGCCCCACCGCTGGACCTACGACGGCAGCCCACTCAAAGCCGCATGAACCCCCGAAGGATCAACGCGGCGCTGCACTAGCTAGTAGTGCTTCGTTACGTCGAGTGATCTCGGCTGATGGCGGGCATCTTTGGGGTGTGAGGCTGGGGGAAGTGGAGCTGCCCCGGGGTGAGTTAGCGCAGTTCGTTGCCGATGTCTTGGTGTCGCTGCCGCGGTGGAATCAGCGGCAGTGGGGCGAGTGTTGTCTGTGGGGGCTGATGCCGGACGGCCGTCGTAAATCGATCCAGCCGATGGCCGAGCGGCTGCCAGACGGTGGCATGCAGGCCTTGCAGCAGTTCGTGAACCCGTCGCCGTGGGACTGGATGCCGGTGCGGTGGCGGATCGCCGAGCGGTTGTGCGAGGCGATCCGCCCTGAGGTATGGGTGGTCGACGACGTGTCGTTTCCCAAGTGCGGCACCGCTTCGGCCGGGGTGGCCCGCCAGTACTGCGGAGCGTTGGGCAAGCGGGCGAACTGCCAGGTCGCGGTCAGCGTGCACGCGGCCACCGCCACGGCATCGTGCCCGCTGAGGTGGGAGCTGTTCCTGCCCGGGGAATGAACCAGTGGGTACTACAGGCGCCGGCGGGCCGGTATCCCTGACGAGGTCGGGCATACGTCCAAGACGCGTCTGGCTCTGGGGCTGCTGGACCGCCTGGCCGGGCAGGGCCTGGCCGTGCCGGTGATCGTGGCCGATGCCGGCTACGGCCGCAGCGTCTCCTTCCGGATCGCGCTGGAGAAACGCGGCTGGTCCTACGTCACCGCCGTCGACCCCAAAGAGATCGCACGACCTGCCGATGCCGAGTCGTATCAACCCGCTTATGGCGAACTGGGCCCACCGACACTGCCCCGCTACCGCGAGGCGCCCCGGCCGCTGCAGGACCTGGTTGAAGCGGCCGCCGTGTTCGAGGCGGTCACGTGGCGGCAGGGCAGCAAGGGCGCGATGTCCTCCCGTTTCGCGGTGCTTCAGGTGCGGCCGTCGGGCAAGGAAGCCTACCGCACCGCCCAGGAACAGGCCGGCGGACGCAACAGGTGGAACGGCGTGCTGCCCCTGCGGACCCTGCTGGTGGAACGGCCAGAAGAATTCGACGAGCCGACCGGCTACTGGATGACCAACCTGCCCTCACCACCCCCATCGCCGACCTGGTCCGTTGGACGAAGATGCGCTGGCGGATGGAGCACGACTACCGCGAACTCAAACACGGCCTGGGCCTGGACCATTTCGAGGGCCGCACCTGGCACGGTGGCACCACCGCGTCACCCTCGTCACTGCCCGCCCAGGCCTTCCTCACCCTGCGGCGCCTCGACCCAAAAGCCCACACGTCGACCTGACTCTCTACGAGGTCCTGGACGCACATCCGGGCGAAGGCGTGCTCGACGCGGGCGCGGACCTTGCGATGGGAAGTGCTGTGTTCCTCCTTCCAGGCCGGGAGTTCGGTCTGGCCGCGTTCGCCGCGGTGCGGGATGACCAGGTTGGTGCCCGGTAGCCGCCGTCCGCGATGACCGTGGTCTTGCCGACGGCATCCTTTGCGCCGGACAGCTCCCATGCCTTGCAGTCGTTGCGGTTGCCCGGCAGTGGCCGGCCGACAGCGACGACGAGCTGGGTGTCGGCGTCGATGACGACCTGGTGGTTGGTGGAGTACCGGTAATTCTTCGACTGCTCGGCGACGGTGTGGTCGCGGGTGGGCACCAGGTGCCGTCCACGATCAGTACGGTGCCCCGGCGGAACCGCTTGCGCTGCTGCAGCGCGACCGCCGGGCCGAGGTTGTCGATGATGCGGTAGGCCGCCGACTTCGACACCCCGAACAGCGGGGCGAGTTGGCGCAGTGAGAGATTGGTGCTCCAGTACGCGGCGACCAGCAGCACCCGGTCCTCCAGCGGCAGGCTCCACGGCCTGCCCTTGCGCACCGGATCGGCACCCTCACGCCGCAACGCGGTGATCAGCTTACCGAACAGACGCAGGCTCAACCCGGTGAACGGACCTATCCAGGACGACTCCGACGCCGTGATCACACCAGCCACCACGAGATCATCTCAGTTGCCGTCGCCCTTTCCTGAGGTCGATCCTGTGTGCTCGGTCAACGAGGAGGACGCGTGGGGCTCGTTCTGTTCCCAGGAGACGACGACACCAGCAGCCCGGACGTGTCCTGGTCCTATACCGGCTTCGGAGTGTTCCGGCAGTGGCTAGCGCAGGCCGAGGGATTCGTACTGGACGAGATGCACGGCTTCGGTGGACAGCGCCCCTGGAACGATGTCTCCACCACCCTGGCACCACTCCTCAATCATCCCGACGACGGCGGCCCCGACCTCTCGCCGATCCAGTGCGCCGCGATCCTGCCCCGCCTGCAGGAGATCTCCGACCAGCCTCAAGAGGGAAGCATCGACCCGCTCCTCCAACGGCACATCGACGGCGCCCGCCAGCTGGTGGTCGTCCTGCAGCTCTGCGTCGAGAAGGACGTCGACCTCCTCTTCGGCTGACGTCGGTCGGCGTTACAGGCTCACTGTGGCCAGCAGTTGCGGGACAGCTCTCAGGGACGTGTACGTGCCCGCCTGTCGTGAGGCGCTGGCCAAGTACGGGCGCCAGTGAGTTACGCCGCGGCCTCCTGTTGCGGATCTCGCCTCCGTTCGGCGCCGGCGGCCTCCGGAGTTGCGGTGTCCCTCGCGTGGCCGGCCGCCACGGTGGCACGGCGCACCTCGCACGTGCCTGACGTCACTGCAAGGTTCTAGTACCGCTGACCAGCAGGTTCGCTTGACAGGCGCGGATAACAGTCCCAGCCAAGAAGACGTTTGGACTGCTCAATATCGCCGACGGCGAGCCGCGCCTGAGCGGGGTGGCCGTGTTCGGACTGTCCGTCGGCAGGGCCGTCCTCGAGCGCGCCCTGCCCGATCTTGAATCTTCTGTGAACCGTGCCTGAGCATCGACTGACTTGTACCGTTCGCGGGCAGGCGGTCCAGTGAGGCGAGTCGTCCATGCGCTCTTTGATGCACTCGGGCACAGTCCCAACATCGGTTGCTTCGCTGTGTGATCGAGCTGCTACATTCCGCTTGTGTTCACTGCGGACAGGCCAACTGCCGAGATCCTGCGGGTCGAGGTCACTGACACGCTGGCCTACTGGACGGTTCTTGCAGGGCCCACCTTGACGGTCGTCGAGGACATGGACGGCTTCCTCTGCCACCTGCGCTTCGGCCGGGCCCGCGCGGAATCGACCACGAAGACGTACGCAGGTCACCTCAAGCGCTTCCATGCCTGGTGCGGCGAGCACGACCTGTCGCGGGAACACGCGGCCGCCGAACTCTCGCACTATCTGATGAAGCTGAGGACCACGCCCCGGCTGACGAGCGGCCGCGGCCAAGGGCGGCTCCCGCAGGACTCCACGCTCGCCCCCGCCCTGGCGGCAATCCACGGCTTCTACCTGCACCTGGCCGACCTCCGCCGTATCAGCGCGAAGGCGGTCGACGCCCTGTTCGTCACCGCTCCGCACCCGGCAACAGGAAAACTCGCCCTGGAGCCACGCATCCGCGTCGATCCACGGCCGAGTCACGCTTCCGGCCGGGCACCGGCGGCCAGCCACGAGGAGTTCGCCGCGCTCCTGCGCACTACGAAGACCGCCCGCGACCGCTGCATGGTCGCCCTGCTCGGCGCGTGCGCACTGCGCGTCGGCCAGGTCGTCGGCCTGCTCCGCGAGGACATTCACCTCGTCCCGGCCGGCAGTACCGTACCGGGCTGTCCCTACAGCCTGGGCCCTCACCTGCACCTGAAGAAGCGTGACGGTCACCCGCGCGGGGCGGCGAACAAGAACCGCGGCACCGTCGTCGTTCCCGTGCCCGGCCCCGTGGTGATGCTTTACGCCGACTGGATGCGCGAGCGCCTCACCATCCCCGGGGCGGGCAAGGCTATTTGGGCCTTCGTGTCGTTCCCGGGTCCCACGGGAGAGCCGGGCGGGCAGGTCCTCGGCACGCGGCGGGTTCAGGACCTTGTGTCGGATCTCGCCCGGGACGCCGGCATCCGGCACATCCATCCGCACATGCTGCGGCATACCTTCGGCGAGACCGCAGCCGACCTCGACGTCGCGTGCGACGTCCTCCAGCGCCT
>NZ_JBFAET010000328.1:4920-6025 GCF_040642095.1 Streptomyces sp. NPDC020362 | reverse complement strand
TCGGCGTAGGCGACCAGGTCCGGGTTGGTGAAGCGGGTGTGGCTGTGGCGGCCGATCTCGAGTTCCATCTTCCAGGTGATCAGGCCGTATTCCTCGTCGACCAGGACCAGGACGACCAGCGGGATGTGTTCGCGAACGGCGGTCTCCAGTTCCTGGGAGTTCATCAGGAACGAGCCGTCGCCCATCATCGCCAGTACGCGCCGGTCCGGCCGTGCCAGTTTCGCGGCGATCGCGCCCGGCAGCGCAAACCCCATGGTCGACAAGCCGTTGGAGACCAGGCACGTGTCCGGCTCGTAGGTGGGGTAGAGGCGGGACATCCACATTTTCCCGGCGCCGGTGTCGGCGAGGACGATGTCGCGGCGGTCCAGCGCGGTGCGGACATCGGCCACGACACGCTGCGGCACCAATGGGAATGCCTCATGGTCACGCCCGTACTGGAGCTCTTCGTCGAGCAGCGTCCGGATCTTCTCGTTGCTTCCGAAGTCGTAGGTGAGTCCGTCGGGCAGTGCTGCCGCGAGTGCGTCCAGCGCTTGTGAGGGGTCGCCCTGGACGCCCACCGCGACCGGGTAGTGGGCGTCCACCTCGGCGGGGAAACGGTGCACGTGGACGATTCGTTTGTCGCCGTTCGGGTTGATCTTGACCGGGTCGAACTCCTGGATCTCGTAGCCCACGCAGATCAGCACGTCGGCCGTATCGAAGCCGAAGTTGCTGTAGTCGTGCCGCATGAATCCGACCGCGCCGAGAGCGTTGGGGTGGTCGTCGGGGAAGACCCCCTTGCCATGGAACGTGGTCGCGACCGGGATGTTCAGCCGCTCGGCGAACCGCACGAGGGAGGCTGTTGCTCCGGCCCGGGCAGCGCCGTGGCCTGCCAGCACGACCGGGTGCCGGGCAGCGGCGATCACCTCCACTGCACGTGCGATCTGGGAGGGCGACGGTGCATCGGTGTGCACCGCGTCGATCTGCAGGGGTGCCAGCGGCTCGGCGGGACGCTCCGCTTCGATGTCCTCCGGCACCGCCAGGAACACAGCTCCGGGCCGCTCGCTCTGCGCGGTCTTGAACGCCTTGCGGGTCATCTCCGGCACAGCGTCGGGACACTCGATGCGGG
>NZ_JBFAET010000328.1:0-4822 GCF_040642095.1 Streptomyces sp. NPDC020362 | reverse complement strand
GTGATCAACTGCACCCTCAAGCGCTCGCCGGAGACAAGCAACACCCAGGGCCTGATCGACCACAGCACCGCCATCCTGGACGCGCAGGGCGTGCATGTGGAAGTCCTACGGGCCGTCGACTACGACATCGCCACGGGCGTCTGGCCCGACATGACGAAACACGGCTGGGAGACGGACGCCTGGCCCGGCCTGTACCAGCAGGTCCTGGCAGCCGACATCCTCGTCCTGGCCGGCCCCATCTGGCTCGGCGACAACAGCTCCGTGATGAAACGCGTGATCGAACGCCTCTACGCCTGCTCCAGCCTGCTCAACGAAGCCGGCCAGTACGCCTACTACGGCCGCGTCGGCGGCTGCCTCATCACCGGCAACGAGGACGGCGTCAAGCACTGCGCCATGAATGTCCTCTACAGCCTGCAGCACCTGGGCTACACCATCCCGCCCCAGGCGGACGCCGGATGGATCGGCGAGGCAGGCCCCGGCCCCTCCTACCTCGACCCCGACTCGGGCGGCCCGGAGAACGACTTCACCAACCGCAACACCACCTTCATGACCTGGAACCTGCTCCACCTGGCCCGGGCGCTGAAGGACCTCGGCGGCATCCCCGCCTACGGCAACCAGCGCACCGCCTGGGACGCGGGCTGCCGCCGCGACTACGAGAACCCCGAACACCGGTAGGGACACCAGCGGCCGGGGCATCCGCGCCCAGCCCGGAAGCAGCGTCCGTCTCCGCCGCCGAGCGTGGCACGGTGCTGCATCGTCAGCCCAGCGCCTCGAGAGCCGCCAGGATGTCGGCGGGTTCGGCTCGGGTGGTGTAGTCGGTGTTGACGAAGTTCCATCGGATGGTGCCGGCGCGATCGATGACGTAGGTGGCGGGCAGCGGCAGTGTGCGCGGGTGGCCGTCGTTGACGCGTTGGAGGTCGAAGCCGAGTCTGTCGTAGACGGCGGCCAGGTCGTCGGGGAGGTCGAAGGCGAGGCCGTACTGCTTGGCCGTGTCGGAGCCGATGTCGCTCAGGACGTCGAAGGCCAGGCCGTGCTTCTCGGCGAGGGTGAGGGATTCGTCGGGGATCTGAGGGGAGACGGCGACCAGGTGTGCGCCATGCGCGGTGATGTCGGGGTGGTGCTGCTGAAGGGCGCGCAGGGCGATGTTGCAGTACGGGCACCACGCGCCGCGGTAGAAGGTCAGGACGACCGGGCCCAGCGCCAGCAGGTCGTCCAGGGCCACCGTCCGACCCGTCGCCGAGGGCAGCCGGAAGCGGGGCGCGGGATCTCCGACGCTGAGGGCGCGGTCGGCCTGCCCGGAGTCGGCGAGTTCCTGACCGGCTCGGCGCATGGTCTCCCGTATCTCGGCGGGGATCTGCTGCTGGCGGGCTTCGTAGAAGGCGCGCAGCTCGGCGTTGAGTGTGGTCACGGCGTCCGTTCCTCCCGGTCGACGTTCCGGCTAACTTGGAATGATCGTTTCAAGATAGCGCTGGCGTGATCCCGCACCAAGGGGTCCGGCAAGATTGGCCGGGGGTGGGCGAGGGATATCTTGAAATCATCGTTTCAAGATGGCGAGGTGGAACATGCCGGACATCAAGCACTTCGATCCGGACGCGGTCCTGGAGACCGCGGTGCGGCTGTTCTGGCGCCAGGGGGTGGCCACGACCGGGATCCAGGACGTCGTGACCGCGACCGGCCTCAACCGCTCCAGCCTGTATGCCACCTTCGGCGGCAAGCAGGAGCTGTACCGCGCCGCGCTGCGCCGCTACATCGACCAGCGGTCCCGGCCCGCGTTCCGCTCTCTCGCCCAGGACCAGCGAGGGCTGCGGGCCGTAGCCGAGTTCTTCGACGGGCTCATCGAGGCGCGGTGCGCCGGCGAACACGCCCGCTGGGGGTGCCTGGTCGTCAACGCGCACGCCGGCGCAGAGAACGGCGACCCCGAGGTCCATGACCTCCTCGACCAGCACCACCAGGAACTGCGGGACGCCATGCACACGGCACTCGTCACGGCCGAGGAGCACGGGCAACTCGCTGCCGGCACCGATCCGCGTGCGGCCGCCGAACTGCTGGCACTGCTCGCCTACGGCGTCAACCTGCGCTCCCGCGCCGGGGCCGACGCCGGAGCGCTGCACGCAACCGTGACCGCCGCCTTGCAGTCACTCAGCAGTCTGGCATCGGCAGAAGATCTCGCGCAGTAGCGGAGTCCTCACTTGGGCGGCAGGCTCGCAGCGAAGGCGTGGCCCTCGTCGATCCACTCGCCGAGCACCTCGTCCTCTGCGACCGCTGAGCCCGCGACAGCGACCCAGCCGCGCATCGGGCGACCGGTCATGTCGAAGATCCTCGCGCCTGGCCGGGCAAGAGCTTCCTCGGTTGCTTCGGGGCCGACCCGGACCATGAGGTCGTCGCCGGTCACGCCGACGGCCATGTTGCCGCGGTGGAGGAACGCGATGCCACCGAACATCCGCTTCTCGGTGATGTCGGGGTCCGTGCCCAGCCGTTCCCGGACTCGCTCGGCCAGCCCTTCGTCATACACCATTACTCTCCTCCTTCACGGTCGGAGAGTCGGCGTTCGAGGTCGCGCAGGTCCTTGGTGAGGTTGTTTCGGACCAGACGGGCGAGCAGGGGCGCCGCGACGCGGTAGAGGCCGCCCGGTCCTCCTCGGACACGGATACGGGCCAGGGTGCCCCGCGGGTGGGGCTCGAAGGCGTAAGTGACATGCATCGGCATCGGTCCGCCGACAGAGATCATGTCCAGCAACCGCAGCGGCTCATATGCGGCCACGCGCAGGACGTAGTCGATGCGCCGGGCGAGGAAGTACGCCGTGCGGGTGACCTCGGCGCCCATACCGAACCCGCCGCCCTCCGCCGGCCGGGTCAGCTCAGCCGTACGGATCCCTTGGGTCCACTCGGCGTCGTGGCGCCAGTCCATGGCGTAAGCGGCCACCCGCTCGGGCGGTAGCGGGATCACGCGCCGCACTGTCACGTCGATTGCCACGAGGGCAGGATCCCAGCTGACACCGGCGGGCGCGCGCCGTCGGCGAACGAAGCAGTCCGCCGTGACCCGCCCGATGCCGTACCGCTTCGATGAATTCGCCGCCCTGTTCATCAGCTGCGAGCCCCCTGCGGTTGCGCGCCGATGGCATCCCCGCCCACGGCACGCTCGGCCCAACAGCCGTGGAAGAACACCCGACACCTGATGAGGGTGACGCGACCACGAGGCATGGGGGGTCTGGAGATTACCGAGGCGGTGGTTCCGCCGTTCGGCTTGCGACGGACACCCGCTTGCACCTCAGGCACGGACAGCTCACCTGACCTGTGCCAGCTTGTAAGTGCCCTGTTGTCCGGCATGGGTCGTGGCATTGCGACCGTCCTTGTGCGAGCGCGGCTCGAAGACTGGAGGAGACGGCCGATGGCAAGTGGCGGAGGGCTCTCGGGTCCGGCTCCAACCGGTGGGTCGCGACGCCGCAGGTCGGTAGAAAAGCCAGCGCTGAAGCGACTGAAGCGCCTACGTGGCACTGCGGTTGATGCCGCTGCCGCGGGCCGTGCCCGGACTCGTGCAGCCGCACGGCGCATCGGGCAGCTTCCCCCACCCCCGGGGCCGTTCCGTCCCGGGTTCTGGCGCAGCCCGATCCGCGGGCCATGGCTGACGTCGGTGTTCGGCTTGGTGCTGCTGGTCGGCATCCCGCTGTTGTTCGTCACTGGGCTGCTCTCCTACGCCTCCTACAACCCCGACCTGAGCCCCCTCAACGACGAGACCCCCGACAAGGGCGTGCTGGGCTTCTACCTCTTCAGCTGGCCCACACACCCCTACTGGCTGTACCGGCTGCTCCAGGGTGTCCACGTGACGCTGGGCGTGGTCCTCGTGCCGGTGCTACTGGCCAAGTTGTGGTCGGTGATCCCGAAGCTGTTCGAATGGCTGCCGGTGCGCTCCGCCGCCCACGGCCTGGAGAGGCTGTCCCTGCTGATGCTGGTCGGCGGCGTCATCTTCGAATTCGTCACCGGCATCTTCAACATCCAGCTCTACTACGTCTTCCCTGGCTCGTTCTACCGCCTTCACTTCTATGGCGCCTGGGTGTTCATCGCCGCCTTCGCCGTCCACGTGTGCCTCAGACTCGGCCGGATGACATGGGCCTGCGCTCGCGCGGCCTGGGCGCCGAGCTGCGCACCGATCTCGCCCATACCGTGCCCGAACCTCCCGACCCCGACGGCCTGGTGGCAGCCGCTCCCGCCCCGCCCACGATGACCCGCCGCGGCGCTCTCGGCATGGTGGGAGCGGGATCGCTGCTCCTCCTCGTCGTGACCGCCGGACAGAGCATCGGCGGATGGGTGCGCGCCACCGCGCTGCTCGCGCCGCACAACCGCGATCCGGGCAGAGGCCCGAACAGCTTCCAGATCAATAAGACGGCGGCGAAGGTCGGCGTCACCCCCGCGCTCGTCGGACCCAGCTGGCGGCTGGAGGTGCACGGACGCGGAGCGCCACGGGTCTTCACCCGCGAGCAGCTCCTGGCGATGCCCCAGCACGCCGCCGCTCTGCCGATCGCCTGTGTGGAGGGATGGTCCACCGAAGACCAGCACTGGAGCGGCCTACGGCTGGCCGACCTCGCCGCTCTGGCGGGAATGCCCGCCGCCGCAAGTGTCCTGGTCAAGTCCATCCAACCCCCCGGTCCCTTCACCCGGGTGGTGCTGCGGGGCAACCAGATCCACGACCCCCGAGCGCTGCTCGCCCTCCGCGTCAACGGCGCGGCCCTATCACTCGACCACGGCTACCCGGCCCGCATCATCGTCCCGGCCAACCCCGGCGTGAACAACACCAAGTGGGTCCACCGGCTCACCTTCAGGACGTG
>NZ_JBFAET010000327.1:0-6122 GCF_040642095.1 Streptomyces sp. NPDC020362 | reverse complement strand
AGCGCGCCCGCATTCCGTGCGGCACGCCGGCGCGACCGGCGTGTGTACACCCGGTCGCGTCCCCTGCTGTTCGCTCTCCTCGCCGCCACGCGCCGCCGGGCCGTGGCCCGGATCGGCGGTGCGGTGCTGGTGCACGGCACCGACCCGTACCGGCGCGCCCTCACCGGCATTCCGCTGGACCGCACCGCGGCCGGCACCACCGGCGGCGCCGCCCGGGAACTGTCCGCCGGCGGGACGCTCTTCGACCAGGAAGGCGCCGGTCACCGTGACACCCGGCGCGCGGTCGCCGACGATCTCGGCGCTGCCGGTGTCGAGCGGCTGCGCCCGGTGTGGCGAGAGGTCCTCGACCGCCGCCTCGCCCCGCTCGGCGCGGGCAACACCGTCGACCTCGTGCCGCTGGCCCGCGAACTTGCCGGAGCGACGGTGTGTGCGCTGCTGGACAGCTCCCCGGACCCGGAGGGCCTCGCCGAAGCAGCGGCCCGCGCCGCGGCAGCCGCGGTACGCGATCACCTGCCCGGGCCCCGGCTGCCCGGCTCCGCCCGGGCGGCGGCCACGGCCACGGCGCGGCTGGAGGCGATGCTCGCCCCGGCCACTTCCGGCGCGGGCGGGGAGACGGCCCTTCGGGCGATGCTCGCCGTCGCCGCCGTCAACACCACCGTGGCTGCCCTTCCCCGTGCCGTCGCCTGGTGCGCCGACGTGCGGCTGTGGGACGAAGCGGCCGACGACCGGCTGCGGCCGGCCCTGGTGGGCGAACTCCTGCGGGTGATCGCCCCTTCTCCGCTCCTGCCGCGCGTGGCGGCCGCCGACGCGGACCTCGACGGGTGCCCGGTACGGGCCGGGGACCGCCTGATCCTGGTGGCTCGGCACGCCGCGCGGGCCCACAGCGAACCCCCGAACGCCCGGCAACCGGCTCCGCCCGCCGTGGCCCAGCTCGTCTTCGGGGCAGGCACCCACGCCTGTCCCGGCGCACGGCTGGCCCGAGCCCAACTCGACGACACCCTCGCCATGCTCGCCCCCCACCGTCCCACCGTCGTGCGCGCCCGCGTCGACCGGCGCGCGGCCCTGCCCGGCTGGCGCTCCCTCACCATCCGGGCGGCCGAAGGCCCGAAGCCCCTGGAGAGCCGATGACCACGATCGCCGTCACCGGGGCGAGCGGCTTCTGCGGCTCCCACGTGGCCGCCACGGCCGCTGCCCGAGGCGCCGACGTCCTGTGCGTCGGACGCCGCCCCGGCCCGGCCGGCCGGCACGTCCTCTGGGACGCCGCAGGCGAGGTGCCGGATCTGTCCGGCGCCGACCTCGTCGTGCACTGCGCGGCAGCCGTGGGCGACCCGATACCCGGTTCCCCCGCGGAAGCCGCGATGCGTGCCGTCAACGTCGACGGCACGGCGCGGCTCCTCGAGGCGGCCGTCGGCCGCCCGGTGGTGTGGGTGAGCAGCGCCAGCGTCTACGCGCCCGGCCCCGGCCGGTCCCGGATCACGGAGGATCACCCTGTGCGCGGCCAGCTGAACGCGTACGGCCGCACCAAGGCCGCGGGCGAGGCGCTGGCGCTCGCCGCCGGCGCCGTGGTGCTTCGCCCCCGGGCGGTCTACGGCCATGGAGACCCGCACCTGGTACCCCGGCTGCTGTCCCGCGTCCGCCGTGGCCGGCTCCTGCTGCCGGGCCGCAGCGTTCTCCTCAGCCTGACGGCCGTCGAGAACCTCACCGACGCCTCTCTCGCCGCTGCCGACTGGCAGCCGGGCGCCTACAACATCGCCGACCCGGCGCCGTACGAACGTGACGAGGCGATACGCACCGTCCTGCGCGCCCACGGCGTCCGGGCCCGGATCGGTCACATCCCGCCGACGCTCGCCCGCACCGCGGCGGGTGCTGCCGAGGCCGTGGCCCGGCTGCGTCCGCACACGGAGCCACCGCTCACCCGCTACGCCGTCGACCAGCTGGCCAACTCCGTCGTCCTCGACGTGTCCAAGGCCCAGGCCCAGGGATGGACAGCGCGTCGCACCCTCGGCGACTACACGCCGGTCATGCCGGCCGACTCCGGCACAAGTGGTGTGTCCCTGTGATGCGTTGACTGCCCGGGATGTGTCGCGGGGTGATTCGGACAGGTCTGTCGGTGGGTGGCCACTGATACGAGGGCGGCGTCGCCCTGGTGGGGGCGGGTGGCCGCCCGTATCCGGGTGGTACGCCCCGGAGGGGTGGGACGAGGAGCGCCGGGCTGTGGATGATCGCATCGCCGCCCCGGCCCCTTCCAGGACCGTCGAGGAGCACTAGAGGATCGTGGCCGGCCAGGGGATCGTGGTCTGGGCCGCGGCGCCGTAGTCGATGCGGGGAACGTTCCAGCCGTAGAGCCGGCCGACCTGGGCCCGGAACCAGGTGGTGTCCGCGAGTTCGGTGAGGGTGCCGGTGGTAGCGGCGGTCCAGCGTTCGCGGACGGCGTCCTGGACCTTGTCGTCCAGCTCCCACCCGTCGAGGCGGATCCGCTGCTGCTCGTCGAGGTGGAGCGGTGCCGCGCCGGTGAGCTGCTGCCACAGTGCGGTCGCCTGCTGGGCGGTGCTCTGGAAGCCGTCGCCCAGGACCGCGTGGAGGATGCTGGTGTAGAGGGCGATGGAGGGGATGGCGGTGGAGGCCTGGGTGACGGCCGCACCCGCGACGGCGGTGTGGGCCTGTCCGCCGAGCGGGGCCAGGTCCTGCTGGAGGCCGCGGGCGGTGTCCTCCAGGTGCTGCTTGGCGGTGCCGATGGTGCCGGACCGGTAGATCGGCGCGGTCAGGTCGGAGCCGACGTAGGAGAGCGCGACGGTGTGGAAGCCGTCGTGGATCAGGCCGCGGTCGGCCAGGGCGTCGTTCCACATCCGCCAGTCGGCGCCGCCCATGACCTGCACGGTCGCGTCGCGCTCCGCGTCGACGGCAGGCGCGAGTTCCAGGGAGCCGACGAGCGGGGCGTCGCCGTCGAACTGCAGGGTCTTGGCCCGGTAGGCGGATCCGAGGGGTTTGATCACCGAGTGGTGGACCTCGCCGGTGGCAGGGTCGGTGCGGCGCGGTGCCGCGACGCTGTAGATGAGGTAGTCGACCTTGCCGTACCGGGCGGCGAGGTGGTCCAGGGCCTGTTCCTTGGCCGCGGTGGAGAACGCGTCGGCGTTGAGGAAGGCGAAGTCGGCATCCGGTCCGGCGAGTTCGGCGGTGCGGGCGGTGCGGTACCACCCGGCGGTGGCGGTGCGGCGCTCGGTCTCGGGGGTCTCGAAGGCGATGCCTAGGCCCCGCATCCGGTATGTGCGCAGTGCCGCGACGGCGGTGGCGAGGCCGTATCCGGCGCTGGAGCCGATGATCAGGGCAACGGCGCCCGGCTCGATCGGGGAGACCGCGGGGGCGGGGGTGCGCTGCCACAGGTCGTCGACGACGGCAGCGCAGCCCTCGGGGTGGGAGTTGACGTAGAGGAAGCCGCGGCCGCCGGGCTTGATCTCGCGGAGGGTCATCGAGTTCCTTCGTGGTGGGCAGTGGTCCCCGCCGGGTGGACGAGGGAGTGCAGGGTGCGGCGCAGCTCACCGACGGTGGCCGGCGATCCGGTGGCTTCGCCGGGACGACGCCGAGGCGCTGTGCCGGGGCGGTGACGGCTCGAGCAGGGCAGGGCCTTCGCTGCCCGGGGCCCGCTCCCGGTACGCCCGGTCTCCATCCTGCCCGGACAACCCGCCGGGGACGGTGGCGACTTGCGCCAGGGTCCGCCGGAGAATCTTGTTCATGTCGTCCTCGGGCAGGCCGGGCCTCCGAGGGCCGGAGACGGGCGCACGGCCGGGGGCGGTGGCCTCGACGGAGTGCCGCACGGGCTGAGACGGGTGTGTTTCCGTGCCCGAACCGGTTGGAAGCGGCTGATGCGGGGCAGTACGGCCTTCTGCAGGGCGTGTATGCCGATCCGAGGGCTTTTCCACAACTCCAGCACTCGAGGGGACCTGATGACGCGTCGCAGGGAGTCGATCGAATCGATGGAGCAGCTCGCCGTGGTCTGGCGTGCCATGGTCCTCGACCGCGATGCGAATGCCGATGTGCGGGAGCTCCCGGGCATCGCGGTCCGCTGGGCGGACTGCCGCTTCCCCTTCTGGAACTGCATCACGTTGACCGAGGTCGACACGGACGCGGCTGTTCTCGGACAGCGTCTGAGCCAGGCGGCGGACATCATGCGCTCGAAGAAATATCCCGGACTCCTGTGGCTCTTCGAGGACCTCCTCGGGGACGAGGCACGCGCGGGAGTGCGGACAGCGGCCGAGAAGGCGGGCCTTGGGTACGCCTTTCCCGGCGTCGGCATGGCCGGAGACCTCCTCCCCGTCCCCGAGCCGTCCCACCCCGATCTGACCTTCGTGCGGGCGACCACCGACGAACAGCTGCAGGCGTACGCGGACCTGAACTCACGTGCCTACGGACTCCCGCTGGAGGACGGCCGCGACGGGCTTCTGGGGTCCACGCTGTGGAAGAACGAGGTGCATGCCTACCTGGGTGTACGGGACGGTGTCCCGGTGACGTGCGCCGCGACGGTGGAAGCAGACGGCCGTCTCTTCGTCGTGCTCGTCGCCACCGCCCCGGAATGGGAACGCAGGGGCTACGGAGAGGCGGTGACGCGCAAGGCCCTGCACGAGGGCGCCCTGGCCACCGGGCTCACCCGCGCCACCTTGCACGCGACCGCAGCAGGGGCGCCCGTGTATCCCCGCATCGGCTTCAAGCCGAACTCGCCGATGCACTTCTACGCCGTGAGGCAGTGAGGGGAGACGACGACCGGGTGCCGTACCGTCGCCGGGCCTGCCCAGACCGCCTACGAGCCCGTGGGGGCGGTCGGTCCCGCGGGCGGCGCGCCGGTGATCGCGGCGCGGTACAGGGCCTCGGTGGCCGTCCCGAAGTAGGCGCTGTAGGAGACCTGCGGCGTGTTGCCGCCGGTGTGGTAGCCGCCGATCACTCCGATGACGGCCCAGCCGCCGGGCCAGGGAACGAGCATGGGGCCGCCGCTGGTTCCGCCCACGAACGCGTCGCAGGCGATGCGCGGGAACGTCCCCGGGTCGGCGTCGTCGTCGCTGTCCCACCTGGTGGTCCAGCTCCAGCACTCCAGCGGCTTCTCCGCTCCGCCCGGATAGCCGATCATCCGCACGGGCGCGTGGTAGTAGCCCGTCCCGGTGAGCAGCTGGACCCCACCGGCCGCGTCCTGCAGCCGAGTTCCGTCCTGGTTGGGCTCGGTGACCGCGAAGGCGAAGTCGTACTCGGCTCCGGCGTGCTCGCCGAGGTCGTAGTACTGCTGTGAGACGTACACGCCGTTCGTCCGGACGGGGAAGATCCCGAAGGGCTTGAGCGCGTCGTGGTACTGCGGGACGAATCCGAGGTGGCGGCGTGGAGACGTGCCGGCGTAGCCCTGGAGGCAGTGCCCGGCGCTGAGGACGAGGTCGTGGCCGGGGCTGCGGACGACGGAGCCGCTGCACGTACGGCCGGTGTTGGTGGCGTCCGTCCAGAAGAAGGTGCCGGCCTGCGGGATGCCGTCGAAGCTCCGGCTCGGCGGGATGTACTCGCCCGGCCGGGGCCCGTCCACCGTGGGGGAGAGCGTGGGTGGCGTCGTGCCGGCCTCGTCCCCCTTCTCGGTGTCGGCGGGCAGGGCGGCCGCCATACGGCCCGGGGTCCAGTAGGCGTCGAGCCGGACGGCCACCGGGTTCGGGCCGGCCGGAGCGCTGTCGGCGGACGCCGTGGCGGCGAGCCCGGCGCAGGACAGGAGGGCTGCCGCACAGACGGCGACGTACCGGAGGATCCTGGCTCTGGGCACCATCAGTTCCCCTCACCGCAGATGGAAGTGACGGCTCACCATAGGCCCGGGGCCGCTGTCGCAGAAGTGTCCACCGATGTTTTCGGCGAGTCCGCCGGAGCCCGGGCGTGGAGCTGGGGTCGGCGTCCGGCGACGGACCGCCGTGCTGTCGGCGTTCGCTCCAACATCCTTTCGCGCAGGGCTCGTTGGAGGAGGCGCTCGGAGCGCGGGCGGGCCGGTGCCGACCGTGTGGACGAGGGGAGCCGACGGCAGTCCTAGCCGCGCAGGAAGGCCCGTACCTGCTGGGAGACCGTGTCGTCGGTGAGCAGGTCGTTGTGGGCGAGGCAGCCCGCCGGGTGAT
>NZ_JBFAET010000326.1:0-6196 GCF_040642095.1 Streptomyces sp. NPDC020362 | reverse complement strand
AACACGACGCCCTCGGAATCGATCTCCAGGCGCTGGTCGATCGTCGACGACCACGACGGGCCGAACCAGCGACCGAAGCGGTAACCCGACTCCACGCGCCGCTTGAAGACGAGAGGCAGCACGCCGGGCAGCGTCACGTCCGTCTGCGGCAGATACATCTTGCCGGTGGTGAGATCGACCGGATCCGTGGGGTCTTCCTCGACCTGACTACCGGGGTTGGGGTTGTCGTGCTCGCCGGGGTTGCTCCTGGCCGTGTCTGCCGCCGAGTCCCCGGCCTTCGCTTCCTCGGCGCCCTTCAGCCCGTCTTCCGCGCCCCGGACGCCGTCCATAACGGCTCCCTCGGCCCCCGCCTCCGGGATGAAGAACTGGGGAGCGAGTTCGCCGCCGAACCCGCCGGGATCCTCCAGGAAGGAGTTCCAGAGCTTGTCGCCGGACTCGGTGGGATGGGTGACCAAATGCACGGCGCCGCCCAGGAGTTCCACCTTGGCCTGGAGCGCCTCGTAGGGGTGCGTGATCGCATACGGATCGAGCGGGTTCGCGTTGCGTGCCAGGTTGTTCAGGTCGCCGAGCCCGCGGACGAAACCGCCGAAGAACCGCATGTCCTCCGTCTCGGTGGCATCCAGGAAATCCACGCCGTCGAGCTTGAGCTGGTTGACGGCCGACGGCTCACTAGGAGCGTGCTGCAGGGCAGCTTTGACGCGGCCGGCCGCCTCCGAGGCGAGGTGAGTGCGCTGGCGTCGGGCTGCGGCCAGGATCTGCTCGGCCGCGTGCTTGGCCTCGTCGCCAGGGTCCTGCTCCGACGGCCTCGGTCCGGGGTCCTTGTCGCCCGCCTCGACCGCGTCGTTGTACGTCTTCACCTTCTGCTGGTGGGCCTTTGAGGCGGCCTTGCCCTCGCGGTACTTCGCCACCGCCTCCCGTGCCTGAGCCTGCGCCCACTCCACCGTGTGCGCGAAATTCTCCAGCGCGGATGCCGCCTCTCCGCACGCTTCCGCAGCCTGCTGCCACTTGACCTGGTGCGAGGCGAACTTCTTGCGGAAGGTGTCGGCCGCCTCGCCCTTGAAGTCCGACGAGTCGAGACTTTTCATACCGGACGCGACCGCGCCGAAGGCCTGCCCGAAATGCTGCAGGTGCCCCGCCGTCTCGCGCAGCTTCGCCGGGTTGCCGTGGATGAGTTCCTTCGGGTCCTCGGTCTCGTCCAGCTGCTGCTCGTCCACGTGCGCGCCCAGCTTGGACGCGGTGGAGTCGCCCCAGTCGTCGACCTTGTCGGCAGCACCATGTGCACCGGCCCAGTCGAGCGCGTCTCCCACACCGTGGGCGCCCTCGTCGATGACGTGGCCCGTCGTCCGCTTGACGTGGTCGTAGCCGGACTTGAGCGACCCCAGTGCGCTGTTTAACTTCCCGGTGAGCGACATCAGTTGTCGCCGCCCGTCCCGGTCACGTCCTGCACGATGGACGGCGAGACCGGGATGGGGCTTCCGGGTATGCCCTCGCTCGTCTCCACGTCCGTGAGCATGCCCTTCCCGGTCTGCTTCAAGGAGTTCACCAGATTGTCCCGGTCCTTCTTGCCGTAACCCGTCGTCGTCCCGGCATGGTTGATCTGGTCCAGGCTCTCCTTCTCCACCTTGTCGTTGGAGGCGAAGGGATCTCCGACGGCGGAGTTGTAGGCGATCTTGAACGATCCCTTCACGTACTCGTCCGTCTGGTGGAAGGTGCCGGCCGCGAGCCCCATCCCCTCGGCCAGCGCGTTCCCCTCCTGCATCAGATCGCGCACTCCCCACTGCCAGCGCTCGCAGAAGGTGTGCAGCATCGCGCCCAGATGGTCGTCGCCGACGTCCATGCCGTCCATCTCCAGGCCGGTGAAACCACGCCCCTCGCCTGCCCAGCCCTTCATCCCGCCCAGCGAATCCATCTCGCTCAGCGCCTTGTTGATGCCCTCGGCCATCGACTTCAGCCCCTGCACCCGCAGGTCCGGCTGTCCGCTTCCGCCCGCTGTCGTCACTGCTCCCCCTCCCCCGTCGGTCCTCCGGCCTCGGCACCCGGGGCCACACGCGTACGTGTTCCGCCTTCACCTGCCGCGCCGTCGTCGCTCCCCGCCCCGTCCACGGCGACCGTCTCCGGCACGATCCCGACGACCGGCGGCAGCACCAGCCCCCGTTCGCCGTCGCCGGCATCCACCAGCACCCCGCACGGCAACCCGGTCCCGGCCACCGCCGGTACCCCTGCGTCCAGCACCGCGGCACCCCACACCGCCCGGTACCGCCAGGTCCGGTCGACCTCTCCACGTGCCCTGGCGTATCGCCCGAGCGCAGCCTCGTCGGTGAACGCGAGCAACCACCGCGCCCCGTGCGTCTCCACCGTCAGGGCCGCACCCTTCTCCCCGTACGGGACGAGGACGCGGCGACGGCGGAACTCGCCGAGGCGTGTGTGGAACCGGCGTCGGTGAAGCCTGAGTCGAATGGCCTGTTCCGCGAAGAGCGGAGCGTCCCGCCGGTCGGCCGACCGTGCGGCCGGGGATTCCGGGGCGGCCGTTGTCGCAGGCCCGGCCGTCATTGCAGTGGCCTCTGCGGCCTGCTTCGCGGTGGCGAATGTGTCGGGCCCCGGATGGGGTTGGGTCGAAGAGGAGACATCAGCGGGAGGCAAAGGTGCACGGCCCGCGTACAGAACCGTCTGCTCCGCAATGTCCGTCAGCGCCGACCTGGGCGGACGTAACTCGGCCTCGCCCGCCGCCCCTGCCGATCCCGTCGGCTCAACGCTCCCCACAGCGCGATCCCCCTGCCGAAGAATGTTCTGCTACGTTCGGCTGCTTTCATTCAGTGAACGATCTTCGATCGTCACACGTACAGGCTGACGCGGGCAACGTTCACCCGACCAACAATGGGCAAAGGACGGTCAACTCGCGTCAAATCCGGCGCGATTCCCACAGTCACGCCCGGGATCCTCACACCAGCCCCTTGGCGAACGCAACGCGGCTCTCAGCCGGTGGACGGGCCTTCGGCCGCATGTGTCCGTCCACGGACCGCCTGCCAGGGCACCCCCACCCGCCGGAACTCGATCGTCTCGTAAGCGCTCGTCATCCCCGTCTCGTAGAGGATCCCCACGGTGTCGTGGTCCAGCTGTACGAGGTCGGAGTAGGCGGCACGGCGGGCGGACAGGGTCAGGGTCTTGGTGAAGGTCGCTCCGCCGTCCGTGCTGCTCCACAGGGCCATCGCGCGGCGGACGGTCGGCACGGAGGGGCCGGAGAACAGCAGGGGGGCGGCAGGGCCCCGGAGCTGGAGGACACTGCCCTGGGTCACGGGGACGTCGTTCAGGGTGGGCTGGACGGCGAAGGGGCGGTCGAGGGTACGGCCGCCGTCGCTGCTGTAACTGTCGAGGCGGTTGCCGGGGCTGCTGCCGTTCTGGTCCCGGGAGCTGATGTACAGGCGGCCGTCCGGGAGCTGGGCGGCGCCGGTCTCGTTGGCGTTGGCCACGCCGTCGTAGGTGTCGTCCACGAAGCCGAGGTGCCAGGTGCGGCCGTCGTCGTCGCTGTAGAGGGCATGGGCGCCGTAGTAGCGGGCCTCCCGGCCGGTGTCGTGGGAGCCGGCGGGCGGGGCGGCGGAGTGGTCGGCGGGGACCAGCAGGCGGCCGGCGTGCCGGCCATGGATCAGGGCCAGCGCGTGGCCGGGGCCGGTCGCGTACCAGCGCCAGCCGGGCCGCTTCACCTCGGCCGTGATCTCGTGCGGGGGTGTGAAGTGGCGGCCGTCGTCCCGGCTGCGCTGCACGAACACCCGGCGGCCCTGCTCCGGCGCGACCTTGCCGCGCATGATCTGGTCCTCCGTCACCGCCCCGCTGTTGGACGAGGTCACCAGGACCACCGCGCCGGTGCGCGGGTCGACCACGGGCGCCGGGTTGCCCCGGGTGTCGCCCTGCCCGGCGGCCACGACCGTCATCGCGCCCCAGGTGCAGCCGCCGTCGGTGGAGCGGCGCAGGACGACATCGATGTCACCGGTGTCGCCGGCGCCGTCGCGCCGGCCCTCGGCGAAGGCCAGGACGGTGCCGCCCGCGGTCTCCCCGCCGGGCAGGTGCCGGCGCAGGTGCGGGAGGGTGAGGACGGCCGCGGGGATGCGGTAGCTCGCGTAACCGCCCTCGCCGGCCGTGTAGGGCACCGAGGAGGCGCAGCCGTGGGCGGAGTGGGCCGGGTGCAGGGCGGTGAGCGGGGTGAGGAACGCGGTGGCGACGAGGAGGACGCGGCTCAGCGGGGTCACACCTCACATACTCCCCGGAACCACCAGCCCCGACTCGTAGCCCACGATCACCAGCTGGGCGCGGTCGCGCGCCCCGAGCTTGCCCATGATCCGGCTGACGTGGGTCTTCGCGGTGAGCGGGCTGAGCCCCAACGCCTCGGCTATTTCGGTGTTGTTGAGGCCTCGGGTGACGAGTGCCAGCACCTCCCGCTCGCGGTCCGAGAGGCACTCGGGGCCGCCCGTCGCGGGCGCGGAGGGGCTGCGCAGGAACCGCTCGATCAGGCGTGCCGTCGGGCCCGGGGAGAGCAGCGCCTCGCCCGCGGCGACCGTGCGGATCGCGTCGAGGAGGTCGGCCGGGCGGGTGTCCTTGACCAGGAAGCCGGAGGCGCCCGCGCGCAGCGCGTCCACGATGTACTCGTCGGTGTCGTAGGTGGTGAGGACCAGCACCTTCACCCCGGCGAGGTCCTCGTCGGCGGCGATCAGCCGGGTGGCCTCGATGCCGTCGAGGCCGGGCATGCGGAGGTCCATCAGCACCAGGTCGGCGCGTTCGGTGCGGGCCAGGTCGACGGCCTCGCGGCCGGTGGCGGCCTGCCCGACGACCACCATGTCCGGCGCGGACTCCACGAGCATCGCGAACGCGGCCCGCACGAGGGTCTGGTCGTCGGCGAGCAGGACCCGGACGGGGTTCATCGTGTTCCTCCCAGCGGCAGCAGGGCCGTCACCTCGAAGCCGTGGCCGTCCGTGCGGGTTCCGGCGTCGACCGTGCCGCCGACGCTGCGGGCCCGCTCCCGCATGCCGACCAGGCCGAAACCGGGCGTGCCGTCGCCCGCGCCCGCGCCGTCGTCGGTGACGTGGACGCGCAGGGCGCCGTCGTCCTCGTGCACGCGTACGTGCACGGTCAGGTCGTCGCGGCCGCCGTGCCGTACCGCGTTGGTGAGCGCCTCCTGGACAATCCGGTAGGCGGCGGCTCCCACGGCGGGCGGCACCTCGTCGGCGGTGACCGTGAGCCTCACGTCGGCGCCCGTGGCCGTGCGCGCGAGGTCGGCCAGGCCGTGCAGTCCGGGCAGCGGGCCGCGGGCGTCCGGGGCGCCGGGGTCGCGCAGGACCTCCAGGGTCGTGCGCAGTTCCCCGCGGGCGCTGCGGCAGGTCTCGGCGATGTCCTCCAGGGCCCCGGCGACGGCGGCCCGGTCCAGGCGGCCGGGGTCGGCGGAAAGGACGTGGGCGGCGACCGAGGTCTGCACGCCGATGAGGGTGATGCTGTGGGCGAGCAGGTCGTGCAGGTCGCGGGCGATGCGCAGGCGTTCCTCGGCGACCCGGCGGCGGGCCTCCTCCTCGCGGGTGCGTTCGGCCCGTTCGGCGCGTTCGAGGGCGGCGGTCGCGTTCTCGCGGTGGACGCGGATGTAGCCGCCCAGCACGAGCATGGAGACGATCCAGCCGGTGATCTGGAACGACACCGCGAGCCCGGCCATGCCGTGGCCGATCTTCAGGACCAGCATGAGCCCGATGACGGCGCTGCCGATGGCCGCCGTGCGCGCAGGGCCGCTGCTGACCGCCACCGTGTAGAGGACGACCATGGAGGCGGCGGTCGGCGCGGAGTGGTTGTAGTCCTGCTGGTGGTAGAACGCGATCAGCGGAAGCGCGATCGCCAGCACCGTCAGTGGTGCCCTGCTGCGCCAGGCCAGCGGCACGTGGAGGCCGAGCAGCAGGGCCCAGCCGAGCGCGTCCGGGTGCCGTCCGCTGCCGACGGTCACCGCGATCACGGAGGCCAGGGCGGCGAGGCCGACGGCGAGGTACACGTCCTGCCGCAGCGGGTCGAGGGACGCGAGGGCCCGTCGGGGCCGGACGGCGGTGATGGTTGCCTGCACGCTGTTCATCTTCCGGTAGGCGGGTGCCCCCGCCCGCGGGCGGGGCCCCCCGGGGTGAGGCCCCCGGGTGCCGGGCGCCCGCCGGGGCCCCGGGACGCGGGCCCGGCAGCC
>NZ_JBFAET010000325.1:0-6247 GCF_040642095.1 Streptomyces sp. NPDC020362 | reverse complement strand
GATCGGCGAACTGGCCCGGCGCACCAGTGTGAGCGAGCGGTCGCTGCGCTACTACGAGACCCAGGGCCTGCTGAGCAGCGCCGGGCCTTGTCCTCGGACGGGAGCAGGATCCACAGCGCTATGTAGAGCAGGAACTGCGGGCCGGGCAGCAGGCAGGACAGCAGGAAGATCACCCGCATCGTCGTCGCGGAGGTGCCGAAGCGCCGTGCCAGCGCTGCGCACACTCCGCCGATCATGCGGCCGTGGGTGGGGCGGGCAAGGGCGGTCATGTCGGCTCCTTCGTGAGCTGCGGTCGAGGCGGCCGGGCCGGCTGCCTCATCTGACATCCACACTACGGAGACGAAGGGGGCAAAGCGTCGCTCTACGGGGCGATCCCGACCCTGGGAATCGTCGGGGTCCGACCCTGAGGGAGGTCCTCCTGGACGGTGATCCTCCCGGCCGCGAGGGGCTCGCGCTCGGCCCGCCGGCGCAGCCAGGCACGGCCGGCGGGCACCACGGCCAGGTGCGCAAGCGCCACCCCCACGGTGTTCAGCAGCAGCGAGTCGACGTCCACGACCCTGCCGGGCACTCCGGTCTGCAGCAGGGCGATCCCGAGGGAGATCAGGGCTCCCGCGGCCGCCGTACGGATCAGGGAGGCGAGCCGGGAGACGACGAGCCGGCCGTCCACCATCGGCAGCAGCACGCCCAGCGGCGCGAGCAGGGCCAGCCCCTCGCCGAGAGGTCTGGCCGCCTCGGGCCAGCCCAGTGCCAGATCGGCCCGGATGCCGGCCAGCGGCCGCATGTTGGCGGGCATCACCCAGGGCACGTCCAGGGGCCGCAGCATCAGCCAGGCGACGAGCGCGAGATGTGCGACAAGGAGGACACCCCCCGTCACACGGATGCGGATCGCGGCGCTGCCGCCGATGGAGCCTTGACGCTGCACGACCCCCAAGACGCACCCGTGTGCACGATCGGTTCCGCATCCGTCACGCGGATGCACATGAGGTGTCCGCCACACCGGCCCGCCACGGCCGCTCAGCCCGCCGTGACCTCGCTGGACGGAGGCTCGGTGCTGCCCGGCCGGTTGCGGACGTCGTCGGTGCACTCGTAGCGGCGCAGCGGCTGGGTGCCGGGCCCGCCCAGGATCACCGAACCATCACCCTCCGTCGCCGCCGAGTCGGACAGCGTGCACACGAGCTGGGCGAGAGCGTTGGAGGTGAGCCGGCCCGGTGGAGTGCTCAGCCGCAGCGCGTCCTCCGGGTCCTTCGGGCCGGGCCCGGTCACGCTCAGGCCGCCCGGCACGTACGTCGTGTAGCGCGCCGCGCGCTCGGCGGGCGAGGGGGACGCGGCGAGCTGGTCCAGCAGACCCTGCGCCACGAGGACCCGGCGCCGCGCGTCCGCGGTGCCCTCCGGTACCGGCACGGTCCGGTCGACGGCCGCCAGGGACGAGCCGCACAGCAGGAAGACCTGCACGGGCACCCCGTGCGCGGACTGCGCCGACGGGGCGGACCCGGTCAGCGAGCACGGCACCCGGGAGGGCGCCGCGCCGAAGTCCGTCGGCACCTCGGTGGCCCGGATCCCGCACCCGGCGAGCAGCCCGGCCAGAAGGGGCAGGGCCAGCAGGCGCCGTACGGTCCCCGCGGTCATGACCCCTCCTTCCCGGAGTCCGTGGCCTCGCCGTCCTTGGTGCCTGCGCCGTCCTCCTCCGTCAGCCGGGAGGCGTCCCGCGGCAGCCGCAGCGTGAACACCGCGCCGCCCTCGGGCGAGTTGGCGGCGGTGATCCCGCCACCGTGGATATGGGCGTTCTCCATGGCGATGGACAGGCCCAGACCGCTGCCCTCGGAGCGCGGCCGGGAGGCGCTGGCCTTGTAGAAGCGGTCGAAGACGTGCGGCAGGACGTCCTCGGGGATGCCGGGCCCGTGGTCGCGCACCGCGACGACCAGATCGTCGCCGTCGATGCGCACCGACACGCGCACCGGCGAGCCGCCGTGCTTGAGCGCGTTGCCGATCAGGTTGGCGAGGATCACGTCCAGGCGGCGCGGGTCCAGGCGGGCGTGGATGCCGCGCTCGGCGTCCAGCTCGACGGCGTCCAGCCAGGCGCGGGCGTCGATGCAGGCGGTGATCTGGTCCGCGATGTCGACGTCGTCCAGGACCAGGCGGGCGGTGCCCGCGTCGAAGCGGGTGACCTCCATCAGGTTCTCGACCAGGGAATTCAGCCGCCGGGTCTCGCTGACCACCAGCCGCACGGCCGGCTCGATCATCGGGTCGATGCTCCCGGCGTCCGCGTCCAGCTCCTCCTCCAGCACCTCCGTGACGGCGGTGATGGCGGTCAGCGGGGTGCGCAGCTCGTGCGACATGTCGGCGACGAAGCGGCGCGAGGCGTCGTCCCGGGCGGCCATGTCCGCGACCCGTTTCTCCAGCGCCTCGGCCGCGTTGTTGAACGTCCGCGACAGATCGGCGAGTTCGTCGGTGCCCGACACCCTCAGGCGGGTGTCCAGCCTGCCCTCGCCGAGCCGCCGGGCGGCGACCCCGAGCCGGTGCACCGGCTTGAGCACGGTCGTGGCGGCGGCCTGCGCGAGCAGCGCCGAGCCGATCAGCGCCAGGCCCGTCGCGATCCCCAGCGACCAGGCCAGCGAGTTGAGGTCCTTGGCCTCCGGCTCCAGCGACTTGGACATGTAGCCCGTCGGACCGCCGCCGATCAGCCTCGTACCGGCCACCAGATACGGCGTGCCGTGGTCGTCGACCCGCTGCCAGTACAGGTGGTACGGCGACTCGTTGCCGTCGCCCACCTTCTGCCGCTTGTTCACCGCGGCACGCAGCGACTTCGGCACGTCCTCCATCGAGAAGCCGTTGATGCCGCCCGAATTGCCGTACACCGTCTTGCCGTTGGCGTCCTCGGCGACCAGCAGCACGCTGAACCGCTGGCTGCTGCTGGCCATCTGGCCCGCCGCGTGCTGCAGTTCGTCCTGCGAGGCGTGCACGGGCAGGGCACCCGCCCGGTTCTGCATCTCCTGCTGGAAGTCGCGCAGCACCGCGTCCTGGGCGCGGGTGAGCACGGCCTCCCGGTTCAGCCAGTACGCGATGCCCGACGCCGACACCGCGGCGGTGAGCGCGACCAGACCGAAGACGACGACCAGCCGCAGCCTGAGGCTGGTGAACCGCAGCCGCGACAGACTTCCCTTGCGGCCCGCGGCCCAGCCGCGGAGCCCCCCTTGCGTATCGGTCACTGAGGAGTGTCCAGGCGGTAGCCGACACCACGGACGGTACGGATCAGGGTCGGGGACGAGGGCACGTCCTCCACCTTGGCGCGCAGCCGCTGTACGCACGCGTCCACCAGGCGCGAGTCGCCCAGATAGTCGTGCTCCCACACCAGCCGCAGCAGCTGCTGGCGCGACAGCGCCTGGCCGGGCCGCCGGCTCAGCTCCAGCAGGAGCCTCAGCTCGGTCGGTGTCAGCTGCAGGTCCTCGCCGTTCTTCGTCACGGTCATCGCCGACCGGTCGATGACGAGGCTGCCGAAGGCCGCCGAGTCGCTGGACTCGCGCTCCCCGCGCCGCAGCACGGCCCGGATCCGGGCGTCCAGCACCCGGCCCTGCACCGGCTTGACGACGTAGTCGTCGGCCCCGGACTCCAGCCCGACCACCACGTCGATGTCGTCGTTGCGGGCGGTCAGCAGGATGATCGGCAGCTGGTCGGTGCGCCGGATGCGCCGGCACACCTCGAACCCGTCGATGCCGGGCAGCATCACGTCCAGCACGATCAGATCCGGCCGCTGCTCGCGCAGCAGCTTCAGACCGTCCTCACCGCTGGCAGCGGTGGCCACCCGGTGGCCCTGGCGGGTCAGGGAGAGCTCCAGGGCCGTACGGATGGCGTCGTCGTCCTCGATCAGCAACAGGGAAGGCACGGCCACATTCTGGCCCATGGACGGCCTCCTGTACGACCTGTGGGCGATCTGTGGTGTGTACCGCCCGGCCCGCGCCCGGTAACGCCACCCCCTGTGTCCGGCCTGTGACCGCCCTGGCCCGGACCCCTGTGACAGGTCTGTGACAGTCGGCGGACACGGCCATGAAGGTCGATCGGCAAGCTTTTCGGCATCGGCAAGGAACCGACGCCGAGCCGACCGAACACCGGAAGTCCACGACGGGGAGCGCGAGATGAACACGCTGCACAGCATCAGCACCAGCGCAGTGGTCACGCGTCTGCACGACGTTCACCGGGGTTCCGAGAAGTCCGGCGCCGTGAGCGGGCGGGGGTGCGCTCGCGGCGCCGGGCGTCAGCACACCGGTTACATGACGGTGGTTGACACGCACACGGGGGAACCTGCGGCGCCGGCCGCCAAGGGTACGCACGGGGGAACCGCGTACAGGGAGGACTCGGGGGAGCGTCGTTCGCTGACCGAGGCGGAGTTCACCGCCTACGTCCAGGAGCGCCGCGCCTCCCTGTACGCCACCGCCTACCACCTGACCGGCGACCGCTTCGAGGCCGAGGACCTGCTGCAGAGCGCGCTGTTCTCGACGTACAAGGCGTGGGAACGGATCAGCGACAAGGCGGCGGTCGGCGGCTACCTGCGCCGCACCATGACCAACCTGCACATCAGCGCCTGGCGGCGCCGCAAGCTCAACGAGTACCCGACCGAGGAACTGCCGGAGACGCCCGGCGAGACGGACGCGATGCGCGGCACCGAGCTGCGTGCGGTCCTGTGGCAGGCGCTGGCCCGGCTGCCCGAACTCCAGCGCACCATGCTGGTCCTGCGCTACTACGAGGGCCGTACGGACCCGGAGATCGCGGAGATCCTCGGCATCAGTGTCGGCACGGTGAAGTCCAGCATCTGGCGGTCGCTCCGCCGGCTGCGTGAGGACGAGGTCCTCAGCTTCGGCCGTGACGAGGAGAACGCCTTCGGCGAACTGGTCGCCTGAAGGCAGGGGCCACCGGGGGGTGGCCCTGGGGGACACGGGGGAGCCTGGGGGACCACTGGGGGGTGGGCCCCACGGGGGACACGGGGGAACACGGGGGAGAGTAAAGAACGGGACTGGAGGGCCGGGGGGTCCGTCCAGTCCCGTTTCCCGTTTCCGTACGCCTTTCCCGGCTCCGGGCGCCCGGTTACGCCGGCGTCTGCTGCCGTGTCTGCCGCCCCGCCGCCGCGGCGGCCATCCGGTCCAGCGCCTCGTCCCGGTCGCACGGGTGGGCGCCCAGGGAGACCTGGCGGGCCACGATCGAGCGCTCGGCACGCATCAGCCGCCAGCCGCGGCGGATCAGGAACGGCACCGACTTGCGGCCTTCCCTGAGGTCCCGCAGGAAGCGCCGGCGGAACGTGGTGAAGGGACCCCGGCTGAGGCACAGCGCGTCCGCCAGCAGGCCCAGCTCACGGCAGCGTTCCACGATCTCCGCCGCGAAGATGCCCTCCGCGATGAACAGCGGGGTGCGCCCGATGTGCAGCGTGTGCTCGCCGGTACGGGCGCTCAGCGAGATGTCGTAGACCGGCACGGGCGTCGACCCCGTCGCGCAGAGGCTGGCGATGGCCGCCACCGCGACGTCCGCGTCCCACGACCGGGGATGGTCCCAGTCGATGTCCGAACTCCCCTCCACCAGGGGCAGTGTCGGGTCGTCGCCCTCCTTGTAGAAGTCGTCGAGGCGCAGGACGGGCAGCCCGGAGCGGGCGGCGACGAGTGACTTGCCCGAGCCCGAAGGGCCGCACAGCAGCACGACACGGGCGGGAGACGGGGGATGAATGCTCACGGAACACCAGTTTGACGTATGGCGAGCCCCCTGCCGACCCCGCGGGTCGGCTTTGGAGCGCGCATCACATCTCCATTACGCTTCGTGCCGATACGATCACAGTACGTAATGAAAGGCGGTGTCGGAGATGGCACGACGTGTCTCCCCCCACACCCTCGCCGTCCGGCGCGCCCTGGGGGCGCTCGCGATCGCCGCAGCGGCTCTGGGCGCGGCGACGGCGGCAGCGCACGCCCATCCGCTCGCCGCGGCGCCCGCACGCCCCGCCGCCGCCCCCCTCGGCGACGGCGGGCTCTCCGACTTCACCGGCCCGCTGGTCCAGGTGGAGACGCTCGGTGGGGTACCGGCGGTGGACCAGGTGGGCGGGTTCCTCAGCGGAGGGGGCTGAGCCGCGCACGAGGAGAGCCGCGGCGGCCCCCGGCCGCGGGGCCGCGGGGGGGCGGGGGGCCGCCAGGTGCGGGAGGGGACTAGACAACCCCGCCGCCCGGCGCACCCCAGGGGGGGCGGCCCCGGAAGGGTATACGATAGCCGGCAGAGA
>NZ_JBFAET010000324.1:0-6339 GCF_040642095.1 Streptomyces sp. NPDC020362 | reverse complement strand
GGTGGGTCTCCCGTGGGTCCCCGGGCCCCCCCCCCCCCCTGGCCCCCCCCGGGCCCGCCCTCGGCCGGGCACTCGCCGAGCTGGGGCACCTCACACCGTCGCAGGAGCGGCTGCACGAGGCGCACACGATCTTCGAGCGGCTCGGTCTGCCGGACGTGGCGGACGTCGCCACTCTGCTCGGCGAGCTCGTGGCGCCGCAAGCTGTGGGCTGACCGCCACGCAGATCAGGTCTGACCGCCACTCAAATCATCTGCTAACCGGCACAGGCATCGCACGAGGCGCCGGTGCCGTTCCACTCCTTGGGCCCGTCGACGCCGCCGCCCGGTGCTAAGGCACCGACGCCGAGCCATTGTGCCGTCGGCGCCGCGGCGCCTCCCTGCGGCAGGACGATCAACCCGACGGCCGCCGCCACCCAGGCGAGCCGGGCTGCGATGCGGGTGCTGCTGCGGTACTGCTGGAACATCGAAGTGTGCCTATCTGTCAGGTGCCCGCCGGCGTTCGGCGGTCCGGGCATACTGCCACTTCCAGATCAACACAGACTAAACACGCAGAACGTTGAAGTAATGGGGTATGACGGCACATGGGTGGTGTCGTCCTGATCGTCGGCGGGCTCGTGATCGTGCCGTAGCACCACCAGGAGATTCACTCACTTCGTCAACAACAGCCCGATTCGGGCGCTCGGCGGCGGCTCAGCACAACCCGCGCTGCCCGCCGGGTACCTGAATGTCACGCCATGCAGCTCGCGAAGGTGGCGAGGTTTCCGGGTGCGTAGTGCCGCACTGGTTGTGGAGATGACACCGAGTCGGTCGGCCGCGTTGATCATGGCGATCAGGGAGACCAGATGTCCCTGCTGGGCTGGGCGTCGCCCCTACACCGCCGCCGTGTCCCCGGCAGGCGCCGGCCGCGGGCTCCGGGCGGTCTGCTCAGGCTGCGTCGGCGGCACGGTCTGAAGGTGCTGGGCGGCCTCGGCTGCGGTGTAGGAGGAGGCGAAGGTGAACGCGCGCGGGGACGGCCCGTGCGCCCGCAGGTCCGCCAGCCGTTCCAGGGCCTCGCCGATGGTCGGGAGGTGACCGGCAGGGACCCACCAGAGCACCATGTGCGCCTCGACGTGCCGGTCGAACCATTCGCGGCGCCGCCGCATCACCTCCAAATGCCCGCTGCGGTAGGTGAAGTCCCACAGAGCCTCCTGGGTCTCCCACACCGACAGGTTGACGATGACGTCCTCGCCCGCCGGGCGCAGGCCGGTGGCGTCGGCCGCCCCCTCCTCCACGAGCCGCCACACGAAGCCGGGCGTACCGTCAGCTGCGGCGTTGACCGGGTCGAGCATGTCGACGAACGGCGCCATGCGCGGGTCGTCGAAGGGGTGGCGGAGCGTGACGACGTTGAGCTCGGCAAGGTGGGCGCCATGCGCGGATGCGGTCATGGCCTCATCCCAGCACGGCCCGCTTTTCTATGTCAATCGGCATTGTTTTTAGAAGTCTCGACCACCACACAGCACCCCTCCGGCCGGGCGTCCATGCGCGCGCGAACGGGACCGTCCGCGCCGAACAGCCCCTCCAGCAGCGCGAGATTCATGCCGCAGACGAGCGGCGGGAAGCGTTCGGCGACGGCGTGGAAGGGGCAGTTGCGCATACGGACGACGCGCGCGGCTGCCCCGGTCGCCCCCTCGGCGCCTTCCAGGTACGGTTCGTAGCCGCGGGCGGCCAGCATCTCCATGGCCTCTTCGAGGTCGTCGCAGGGCGCCGCCGAGCCGCGCAGTGCCTCACCCCGGCGGCGCGCGGCCGCGCACAGACCGGCGTCAAGGCCGGCCTGCTCGGCGGCTTCGGCGAGCAGCTCGGCGGCGGTGCGGTAGTCGCGGGCGGGCAGCGACACCGCCCGCTCGGCCCGTGCCCGCGTGTACACCTTGGCGGGACGGCCGGCCCCCGGCCCCGAGCGGCCCGTCAGGCGGCGACTACCGCTCTCCAGCAGCCCGGCCTCGGCCAGCTTGTCCAGATGATGGGCAGCGAGCGTGCGCGCCACCCCGGCCGCCTCGGCAGCCTCGTTGCGGCCGACCTCCCGACCCTGCGCCGCCACGTACTCGTACAGGCGGCGCCGCACCGGATCCTGCAACACCGCGATCGCGTCGATGTCCTCCACCCGGCCATTGTAGGAACGACGCAGGTCGGAGGTAGAACGGCGGGACCCGCCCCGGACGGATGAGTCGGGTGGCGCAGGCGTCGAGCAGTGGCCTCACCTGTTGGTGGAAGGGCACCTCTTGTTCTGCCCGAGCCAGTGCGTGCTGGAGTGGGGCACACTACGCCTGCGACGTTTCGAGGCAGGTGACACCAGAGCGGCTGGCTGACCAGGTCGGCTCTGGGGGTCGGATCGGCCTACTTGACACCGGAAGGTCATTCTTTGTTGACACCTTTGTCGGCCTTTTCGGTCTGGTTGACACCAGCTTCGAACCTCGCCGGTGTCCTGTAGACCCCGCACGCTTCCCTGGCTGCGAGCGGCCTGCCCAGCCGCTACTCGCCCTCCTCTCAAGGGGCGGCCGGTGGAGATCTCAGTCGGGCAGCCCCCAGAAGGATCCGTGCAGGCCGATCTTGGCGAAGTAGGCGGTGGCGGAGGCGGGGTCACGGCGGGTGTAGCCCGGTTCCAGGCGTCCGGTGTACCAGTCGCCGGCGAAGCGCCACAGGGTGCCCAGATCCATGACGTAGCCGCGCTCCTGGCCCGTCCGCCGCAGCCAGGTGTCGACACAGTCGGTGGAACAGAACAGGCGCTGGTTGCCGCAGGTGCGCACGACATCGTCCCAGGCCCGGCGCATCGGGATGAGGAAATGGGCCACCTGGTCACCCTGTGGGGGCGCGGTTCGGCCGACCACCCAGGCGTGCGGGGTGTCGCAGGCCGGACAGCGGGTGGCGACCAGGACGTCGCGTTCGTCCCGGAGCAGGTGGGGCACGGCGAACGAGTCCCAGGCGCAGCCGCCCCACCACAGTGTGTGCGCCCCCATGACGGAGAAGCCGAGCGGCGCGGACGCGAAGGGGTGGGCCATCACGACGTGGTCGTCGTCCTGCGAGTCCAGGACCACATCGTGACTTGCGTGAAGGGTGCGCAGTTCCTGACGCACCTGGTCGGGGGCGAGTCCGGTGCGTGCGGCGAGTTCGGGCACGGTCGGAGCGCGGCCGGTGCGGGCGAACCCGTTGTAGACAGCCAGGCGGACCCTCTCCGTCGCAGGAAGGCTCGTCGGTGCTGCTGAGACGTTCCCGGTCATTCTTGTGGTTCCTTCGCTGGTTGCGGCCATGGGTCCAGGGTGCGCCTCAACGAAGCCAGGGGCTTGAACGCTCGTGCGGCACAATGACTGGCCGCTCGTCGGGAGAGACCGCAACTTCCCCCGTCCCGTAAGGCGTGAGGACGCGCTTGACGAGGGCACCCCGGCGAAGGTCGAGTACGGAGACGAACGGGTCCGCCTTGTTCGTGACATGGCCCTTGCGGCCGTCCGGTGTGATCGTGAACCAGCGGGGGCCGCGGGCGCCGACGCGGCGGCGGTACCCTCGTGATTCCGATGCCCACCCGAAAGGATCAACCCCATGTCCGGGCCCCAGTCCGTAGACCGCGCGCTGGCCCTGCTGGACGCGGTGGCTGATGCGCCGGGGCCGCTGAGCGCGAAAGCGCTCGCGCGGCGTGTGGGGTGTTCGCTGTCGACCGTCTACCACCTGCTGGGACCGCTGACGGCGCGCGGGTATCTGCTCCGGATGCCGGAAGGGTACGCTCCCGGTCCGCGTGTTCCCTCCCTGCACAGGTCCTTCCAGCGGCACCTGGGCGCCGGGACCGCAGTTGCCGAGCTGCTGCCGCACGTGCGGCGGATCAGCGGTGCAGAGTTGTACTTCACCGCACTCCGCGGCGGCCGCATCACCGTCATCGACACCACCGCACCCCTCACCGAAGCCCAGCATCCTTTCGCGCCCGGCCTCGAGACGCGGGCGCACGCCACTGCTCATGGCAAGGCCCTGCTCGCCTCGCTTTCCCGGGCCGCACGTCGGCGCTACCTCGCCGACCATGGAATGGCGCGCCTCACCGAGCGGACGATCACCGACGAGGAACGCTTCGAAGCAGAGCTCGCGGGCGTCCGGGATCGAGGTATCGCGGTCTCCGTCGGCGAGGCGGACCCGGACTACACCTGTCTCGCCGTGCCGCTGCCCTCGCGTCCGGACCACGCCCTGTCCGTCTCCCTTCCTCTCGCGGACTTCCGGCGCCGCCGGGGTGAGATCAGTTCCCTCCTCACACTGGCCGCGGCTGCGTTTCCGACAGCGTCGGAATGAGCCCGCCCGCGGCTGGCGGCGGACCGTCGCCCGCCGCATCGTGGAGCCATGATTTTCATCGCCGTACGTTTTACCGTCCGTCCGGAACACTCCGAGGAGTGGCTGTCTCTCGTGCGTCCCTTCACCGAGGCGACCCGTGCCGAACAGGGCAACCTCTTCTTCGACTGGTCTCGCAGTGTCGACGACCCGAACAAGTACACGCTGCTTGAGGCATTCGCAGATGACGCCGCCGGAGCGGCCCACGTACAGTCCGACCACTTCACAGCGGGGCTGGCCACGATGGCAGCCGCCATCGCCGAGACGCCCGAGATCATCAATGTGACCATTCCCGACCAGCACGGGTGGGGTCCCATGGCCGAGCTTGCCCCTCAGGCGTAGTCCGGCTCCTTTCCACGGTGGTGCGCGGCAGCCGAAGCGGACGAACGTGACATCGGTGGTTGTTCGGTCCAGATTGTCCTGCCGGCCGTGGTGTAGCGGGTTTCCCAGTGTTGGGCGAACCGGGCTACCGCGAAGGGCCCTCGTCCGCCTTCGTCGTTGGTGCGGGCGCGGCGCAGGTGGGGCGAGGTGTGGCTGCCGTCGGAGACTTCGAAGATCAGGTTGATGTCCCGGATTAGGCGAGGCTGACCGGGCCGGAAGCCTGGCGGATGGCGTTGGTCACCAGCTCGCTGACGATCAGTTCGGCGTGAAAGCGGGCTCTTCCAGGTCCCTGGCAGCGAGTTGCCGGGTGGTGAGGGACCGTGCTTCGCCCACAGCGGTGGGTTCGCGGGACAGTGGCCAGGCCGCGACGTTACTTTCCCTGAGGGAGCGTGGACGTACGACGCGGAAGGCGACGTCGTAGCGCGGACCGTCCGGTAGCAACAGGTGCTCCATGCCGTCGCAGATTTCTTCCAGGGGGCGGTCGAGGTACGCCAGGCCGACCCACCCAAGTTGACAACGGAGGGTTGTGGATGGTCGGTAGAGCGGTTGCTTGACCTGCTACTGTCCATCACGCTTGGCTCCCCTCGGCCAACGTCGGTTTGTTCGGCGGGACTTCAAGGGACGCGCTGAGCATGATGGGCAGGAGACGGGCTGGGCCTGGAGAGCAGGGCCGCCTACTGCCCGGGGGAGAAGCCCGTATGGGGCCATATCGGCAGCGTCCCCGGCTACAGCACGTTCAGCTTCCCCTCGGCCGACGGTCGGCGGCAGATCATCCTTGCCGTCAACACCAGCCTCACCATGCCGGAGAAGGCCAATGACGCCGCGTTGAAGGTGTTCGGCACGGCTCTGTGCGCGAAGTAGCCAGTTCGAGCGAGGGGTTTCCACTGATCCAAACGAAACTGCCTAGTAGTGCTTCGTTAGGTTCTGGCTCTGGTTCTGCGTGTCGGGAGGGTTCGGCCGCGGGTGGTGCAGGTGCCGGTCCAGCACCTCACCAGGTGCTGAAGGACAGTCAGTACCTGGTGGAGGGTCGGGCCGGCATGTGGGCTTTTGGGTCGAGCCGCCTGAGGGTGAGGAAGGCCTGGGCGGCGGTGACGAGGGTGACGTGGTGGTGTCAGCCGCGCCAGGTGCGGCCCTCGAAGTGGTCCAGGCTCAGGCCGTGTTTGAGCTCGCGGTAGTCGTGCTCGATCCGCCGGCGCATTTTCGCATAGCAGCAGATCGGCTTTCGGGGTGGTGACAGGAAGGTTGCTCATCCAGTAGCCGGTCGGCTCGGAGGCTTCTTCGGACTGTTCGATGAGCAGGGTCCGCAACGGCAGAACCCCGTTCCACAGGCTGCGGCCGCCGGCGTGTTCCTGGGCGGTGCGGGTGGCATCCTTGCCCGACGGTCGCACCTCGAGCACGGCGAAGTGCGAGGTCACCGTGCCTCTGCTGCCCTGCTGCCAGGTGACCTCCTGGAAAGGTGTCGGCCTCGACGAGGCCGGTCAGCGGCAGGGCCGCCTCACGATAGCGAGGCAGCGTGGGCGGTCCCAGCCCGCCGTAGTCGGGCTGATGAGGCTCAGCCGTGACCGGGCGCGAGGACATGCGGAAGATCACCGCCTGGGCCGCGATCATCGCGGTACCGACGATG
>NZ_JBFAET010000323.1:0-6386 GCF_040642095.1 Streptomyces sp. NPDC020362 | reverse complement strand
CCGGTCCAGTCGGCCTGGACATGCCCCAGCCGGACCCGCTGCGGGTGGTCGCCGACCGGGATCGACGTCACCTTCCGGCCCGTGGCGAAGTCGATCGCCGTGACCTGGTCGGCACCGCTCTCCGAGACGATGCAGTCCTTGCCGTCGCCGCTGACCGTGGCCCAGTACGGCTTGGACGCGGTGACCAGCGGGCCCTCCTGGAGGGTGGCCCGGTCCACCACCGTGGCGTAGTCGTCCATGGTGCCCGCGACGCAGAGCTTGGTGCCCTCGGGATTCATCGAGATGCCGTGGTGGCGCGAGTCGTTGACCCAGGTGGTGCGGTCCTCGCTGGTCGACGGGTTCTTCGGCAGCGTCTTCATCCGGGTGATCTTGTCAGCGGCCACGTCGTACTCCAGGAAGCCGTTGAAGAACGACACCTGGAAGTACAGCTTCGACTCGTCGGGGGAGAAGACGGCGGGCCGCACCGCGTCGGAGAAGTCCTTCAGCCCGAACGCGTCCAGCCGCTGGCGCATGTCGATGACCTTGGCCTGCTTGTACGTCGTGGCGTCCACGACCGTGATGTGCCGGTCGCCCTTCGTCCAGTCCCAGGCCGGGTCGTCCAGGGCGGTGTTGACGTCACCGATGGACATGTTCCAGATGTACTTGCCGTCCTTGGTGAAGATGTTCTCGTGCGGCTTGTCCCCGGTGGCGAACGACCCCAGCTGCCTGCCGGTGGTGATGTCCAGCACGTGCACGGTGTTCGCGGTCGAGGCGGAGACGGCCACCCGGGTGCCGTCCGGCGAGACGGCCATGTGGTCCGCGCGGTAACCGGCCACCGGGAAACGCCAGTTGACCTTCCCGGTGGCGAGGTCGATCGAGACGACGTCCGCGAAGCTCGGGCGGGAGACCACGACCGACTTGCCGTCCGGAGTGGAGTACATGTCGTCGGCGAACTGGTCGTGGCCCTCGCCGACGCTGTTGCGGATCGCCATGAAGTAGATCCACTTGACGGGATCCGCGTTGATCTCCGCCATCCGCTGGTCCTTGTCGGGGATGACGTTGATCCGGCCGACCTTCGCGAAGTCGCCGGAGGACTTGATGACATCGGCGGTGCCGTCCCAGTTGTTGCCGACGAACAGCACCTCGCGCAGGCCGGAGGCATCGGACGTGGCGGAGGCCGCGGAGGCGGCGGTCGCCGGGCCGGCGACGGTCAGGGCGAGGGCGGCGGCCACGGAGCAAAGGTGCCTGGTTCTGGAGGCAGGCATGACTGCTCTCTTTCCTCGGGGAAATCTGAACACACATGGATTCACAGTGAACTTACTGAAAAGTAAGGAGGGGGTGCCCTTCTCGACAAGATGTGTGCACGACAAGATTGGGTCACCGGCGGTTGACGGAGGGGGAAGCGTGACGGGCAGGCTCAAGGCGCCGACGGGCCGCTACGGCGGCCGGTCCGCCGAGGAACGGCAGGCCGAGCGGCGTCGCCGGTTCCTGGACGCGGCGCTGCAGTTGTTCGGGGACAGCCCGGGCTATCGCACGGCGACGGTCGCCGCGCTGAGCCAGGCCGCGGGCCTGTCCACCCGCCAGTTCTACGAGGAGTTCCGCACCCTGGAGGACGTCCTCGCCGCGCTGCACCTGGAGGTCAACGCCTGGGCGGAACAGGCGGTGCTGGACGCGCTCGCGGCGGCCGAGAGGCTGCCGCTGGCCGAGCGGGTCGCCGTGCTGTTCCATGCCTACACCCGCGACGTCACCTCCGACCCGCGGCGCATCCGCATCGCCTTCGTGGAGATCATCGGCGTCAGCCCCCGCCTGGAGGAACAGCGGCTGGCCCGCCGGGCCCGGTGGGTCGACCTGATCCGCGCCGAGGCCGACGCGGCGGTGGCCCGCGGGGAGGCGGCACCCCGCGACTACCGCCTCGCGGCCACCGCCTTCATCGGCAGTGTCAACGGTCTGCTGCACGACTGGAGCGCCGGCTGGGTGGACGCGAGCCTGGACGAGGTCGTCGACGAGCTGGTCCGCCAACTGCTCGGCATCCTGCGGCCGGAGGGCTGGCGCCCGGAAACCTCCTGACCCTCCGGTTCCCGGGGCCCGCCGGGTGGCGCGGGGCCGGAACGAGCGGGCCGGCAGTCCCGGTCCGCGGGCCCGGGGCGCTCGGCGCGCGCGATCGGCGCGGAGCTGGTGTGCTGGATCGAGGGGCCCGTCGTACCCGTTCTCCGGAGAAACGCATGAGTACGTATCGAGTCGCGCAGGTGACCGCTCCGAACGGCACGTTCGAGCTGGTCGAGCGAGAGGTGCCGCAGCCCGGGCCAGGCCAGGTGAGGATCGCCGTGGAGGCCTGCGGGGTCTGCCACAGCGACGCCCTCTTCGTGAGCGGCGCACTACCGGGCGTGTCGTTCCCCGAGGTGCCGGGACACGAGATCGCCGGGCGGATCGAGGAACTGGGTCAGGGGGTGCTGGAACGGGGCTGGCAGGTCGGCGACCGGGTGGCGGTCGGCTGGTTCGGCGGCAGCTGCGGTCACTGCACACCCTGCCGCCGGGGCGACTTCATCGTGTGCCCCAACCTGAAGGTCCCGGGGTGGGCGTACGACGGAGGTTTCGGCGAGAAGGTGATCGCTCCGGTGGACGCCCTGGCCCGGATCCCCGAAGGGCTGGCTGCGAGCGACGCCGGACCCATGGCCTGCGCGGGCGTGACCACGTTCAACGGACTGCGACGCAGCTCCGCCCGGCCGGGTGATGTGGTCGCGGTGCTCGGCCTCGGCGGCCTCGGGCACCTTGGAGTGCAGTACGCGGTCGCCATGGGCTTCGAGACCGTGGGGATCGCCCGCGGCCCCGAGAAGGCCGACTTCGCCAAGCAGCTGGGCGCCCACCACTACGTCGACAGCACCTCCGCAACCCCGGTCGCGGAGGCGCTGCAGTCCCTCGGCGGCGCCAAGGCCGTCCTGGCCACCGCCGGGAACTCCGAGGCCATCACGGCCACCGTGGACGGCCTGGGCCCCCGCGGTGAGCTGGTGGTCATCGGAGCGGACACCGCGCCGATGGGCATCAATCCGGCGCAGCTGCTGATGGCCGGCCGTGTCGTCCGCGGCCACCCGTCCGGCACCTCGCAGGACGTCGAGGACACCATGGCGTTCAGCGTCCTGCACAACATTCGCCCGATGACCGAGCACGTACCGCTGGAGAGCGCGGGCGAGGCCTACGCGAAGATGCTCGCCGGCAGGGCTCGCTTCCGGATGGTGCTCACCGGCGGCTGAGGCCTCGGCCGTCCAGCCGTTCCACCGCCTCCAGCACCGGCGCCACCCCGTCCTCCGCCCGGATCCGCGCACCGAGCGCGCGGGCCCGCTCGCCGTACGACGGTTCCCGCGTCGCCCGCAGCAGCGCCGTGGACAGGGCGTCGACGGTCAGCCGGCGCAGCGGGACGGCGGCGGGGGCGACGCCCAGCGACACCAGCCGCGCGGACCAGAACCCCGCGTCGAACTGGACCGGGACCGGCACGGCCGGCACCCCGGCGCGCAGGCCCGCCGCGGTCGTGCCCGCCCCGGCGTGGTGGACCACGGCGGCGGTCCTGGGGAACAGCGCCGAGTGAGGTACCTCGCCGACGGTCAGCATGTCGTCGCCGTCCGCCGCAAGGCCGCCCCAGCCGCGCTGGATCACCCCGCGCAGGCCGGCCCGCCGCAGCGCCGCCACGATCCGCGCGCTGAGCCGGCCGGCGTCCGGCACGGTCGCGCTGCCCAGCCCGACGAACACCGGCGGCGGACCCGCGTCGAGGAAGTTCCGCAGTGCGTGCGGGAGCCGGGTCCCGGCGTCGTGGGGCCACCAGTAGCCGCATACGCCGAGGCCGGGCCGCCAGTCCCGAGGCCGGGGCACCACCAGCGGGCTGAAGCCGTGGTGCACGGGCCACAGCCGCCGCTCCCGGGTGCGCCGTGCGGTACCGGCGCCGACCGGGGGCAGCCCGAGCCGGGCGCGGACCGCGGGTACGGTGCCGGCGAAGACGCGCTCCACGGCGAGGTTCACCCCGTGCCCGGTGAGCCGGTTGCCGCGGGCTCCGAAGGAGCCGCCGCCGAGCACGGGCGGGGCGAACTCCCGGGTGGGGGTCAGGGGCTGCAGATAGACGCCCATGCTCGGCAGCCGCAGTCCCTCGGCGACGGCATGGCCGAGCGGCGCCAGCGGGGCCGCCAGCAGCAGGACGTCGCTGTCGCGTGCCGCCGCCACCAGATCGTCGCTCATCCGCCCGACCAGATGCCGGGCCAGCTCGACCACCCGCACCAGCTTTCCGGCGCTGCTGGTGCTGCGGTGCAGCCCGCGGCCCCGCGCGGACTCCAGCTCCGTGCGCGGATCGACCGGAAGCGCGTGGAAACGCACCCCGGAGGCCGCCACCAGGGGCTCGAAGCAACCGTGGGTCACCAGGGTGACCTCGTGCCCGGCCCGGCCGAGCCGGTGCCCGAGGCCGGTGTAGGGGGCCACGTCGCCCCGTGAACCCGCCGTCATGATCGCAACGCGCACGACAGCCAGTATGCGCGGATCGCGGCCCGTTCAGGCCCAACGACCCGCTCCGTGCGACGACTTCGCCGTTCGGCCGGCCCGCGTCACAGACTCAGGACGATCGCAGCGGTCACACCTCCCAGGCCGAGGGCGAAGGCGGCCTCCTTCCAGCCGCCGTTGCCCCAGCGGAAGAACCGGTCGAGGGCGAGTCTGCCCGGGCCGATGGCGGCGAGGGCCAGGGCGACCACGGTGATGCACACGCTGTATTCGACCCCTCCGTCCGTCTCCCACAGACCATGGGCGCCGGAGACGGTCGCCATCGCATTGATCATCACTCCGATCAGGGCGGCGGCCGCGAGCGGAGTGAGCAGCCCGAGGGCCAGGCCCAGGCCACCGAGGGACTCGGTGAGGCCGCAGACCAGGGCGAACAGCTTTCCCGGGCGGTATCCGAGGGCCGCGAATCCTTTGCCGGCCGCGGTCAGGCCGTGCCCGCCGAAAATTCCGAACAATTTCTGAGCACCGTGCGCGGCCATCAGCAGACCGAAAGTGAGCCTGATAAGCAAAAGACCCGAGTCCGCCGCGTACGATGTCGACACGGTGGCCCGGGGCGTCAGCGAGTCCTCGGAATTCTCCGGACGGTACAAAATGCGCTGGGCAAGCATGTTACTGCTCCCGTGAAGACGGCTGAAGCACTGGCCGACACCACCAGTCACTTCGCGACGAGCGCTTACTCACCCATATACGAACCAGCGGCTTCCAGGGATTGCTCCCACCGCGACACTCTCGGCCTCGCGGTGGGACCGGCGAATCCACGTGCAGGGCGGCCGCCGTGCACTCTCTGCCTTGCTGGCAGCCCGTGCCTTGCCTCTCAGGCGGCGGCCAGCACCACCAGGGTCGCCGCCGTCAGCAGGGCACCGCCCAGCACGCACCAGGCCACCACTCGCTGCCGCAGCGCCCGGTACCTGGTCTCGTAGGTGTGCCGCAGCTCCTCGGCACGTTCGGCTGTGCGCCGCCACGACATACGGGACAGCGCCAGGTACTCCGTCTCGAAGTGCCGCTCCAGGTCGTCGCGTTGGGAGTCGGTGAGCCAGCCGAGGCGGCCGGCGATCCGGGCCGCAGCCGTACGGCCCTCCTCCCGTGCGGCGGCGAGCAGCAGATGACCCTCGATCTCCTGGACCAGCGCCCGCTCGTCACCGATGCTCATCGCGCGGTCAACTCCCGCTCGGGCGACGACACCTCGGGGTGGTGCAGGTCGAACGCCGGGGACTCGCTGCGGATACGGGGAAGGGTCAGGAAGTTGTGCCGGGGCGGGGGGCAGGAGGTCGCCCATTCCAGGGAACGGCCGTAGCCCCACGGGTCGTCGGTCTCGACCTTCTCGCCGTACTTGGCGGTCTTCCAGACGTTGTAGAAGAACGGGAGCAGGGACGAGCCGAGCAGGAACGAGAAGATCGTGGAGACCGTGTTGAGCGTGGTGAGCCCCTCGACCGCCAGATAGTCGGGGATACGGCGCTGCATGCCGTTCACACCCAGCCAGTGCTGCACCAGGAAGGTGCCGTGGAAACCGATGAACAGAGTCCAGAAGGTGATCTTTCCGAGGCGCTCGTCCAGCATCTTGCCGGTCCACTTCGGCCACCAGAAGTGGAATCCGGCGAACATCGCGAACACCACCGTGCCGAAGATGACGTAGTGGAAGTGGGCCACCACGAAATAGGTGTCGGAAGTCGGGAAGTCCAGCGGCGGCGAGGCCAGCATCACCCCGGTCAGTCCGCCGAAGACGAACGTCACCAGGAAGCCCATCACCCACAGCATCGGTGTCTCGAACGACAGGCTGCCGCGCCACATCGTGCCGATCCAGTTGAAGAACTTCACACCGGTCGGGACGGCGATCAGGAACGTCATGAAGGAGAAGAACGGCAGCAGCACACCGCCGG
>NZ_JBFAET010000322.1:0-6391 GCF_040642095.1 Streptomyces sp. NPDC020362 | reverse complement strand
CCGCAGCCGGCGCCGCTGGCGGCGCCCGCCCGCGGCGGGGTCGTGGACGGCGACGCCGCGGCCGACCCGCAGGCCGCGGTGGCCTTCGCCGAGCAGGCCGGCTGGCCACTGCTGGCCGAGCCGCAGAGCGGCGCCCGCCAGGGCCCGAACGCCATCACCACCTACGGTTACCTGCTGGCCCACCCGGGCTTCCGGGCCCTGGCGGCACCGGAGTTGGTGGTCAGTGTCGGCAGGCCCGGCGTGAACCTCGCCCTCCTCAACTTCCTCGGCTCCGCCCCACGACTCGTCGTGGTCGACCCCGGGAACGACTGGGCGGACCCGGCCCGCACCGCCACCGCGGTCGTGTCGCGGCTGGGCGCGCCCGAACAGCCGGAGAGCGACCCGGACTGGCTGCGGCTGTGGCAGCACGCGGACAAGGCGGCGCTGGAGACCCTGGACCGCACCCTTGACGAGGGCGGCCTGACAGAGGCCCGCCTGGCCCGTGACCTGACGGCCGCACTGCCCTCGGGCTCGCTGCTGTTCGCCGGGTCCAGCATGCCGGTGCGGGACGTGGAACGCACCATGCGCCCGCGATCCGACCTCCGCGTGCTCGCCAACCGGGGCCTGAGCGGCATCGACGGCGCCGTCTCCAGTGCGGTCGGCGCCGCACACGCCCACCAGGAGCACAACGCGGGCCGTGCGGTCGCGCTGCTGGGTGACCTGTCCCTGCTGCACGACCAGAACGGCCTGCTCACCGGGGCCGCACCGGAACGGCCCGACCTGACTCTCGTGGTGATCAACAACGATGGCGGCGGCATCTTCTCGATGACTCCCCGCACCACGTCGGCCGAGTGCTTCGAGGCCGTCTTCGGTACCCCGCACGGCGTGCGGGTGGCCGACGTCGCCCGCGCCGCCGGCTGGCCGTGCACCGTGGCCCGGTCCGTGGCGGAGGTCCTGGCGGCGGTGCGCGAGGGCGGCCCGCGGCTCGTCGAGGTGATCACCGACCGGGAGGCCAACGGCGCCTTCCACCGGGCCCTGGCCGAGGCGGTGATGGAGAGCGTGACGGAAGTGCTGACCCGGACCGCGGCCGGCTCGGCCGCGACCACGGACTGACCGGCCGTGGCACCGGCGCGCGCGTGGCGCGGCAACCCCTGGGCCGTGCTGACCGTCGTGTCCGTGGGGTACTTCATGCCCCTGCTGGATCTGACCATCGTCAACATCGCCATCCCGGACCTGGTGTCCGACCTCGGCATGTCCCTCGACCAGATCCTGTGGGTCGTCAACGGCTACACCCTGGCGCTGGCCGCCCTGCTCATCACCGCAGGGCGCATCGGCGACCTGCGCGGTCCGCGGCTCGCCTTCGCCGCCGGGACGGCCCTGTTCACCGCGGCCTCGGTGGCCTGTGCCCTGGCTCAGGACCCGGCGCAGCTGATCGCGTTCCGTACGGTCCAGGGCATCGGGGCCGCGGTCCTGATCCCGCAGACCCTGACCATCCTGGCGCACACCTTCCCGCCCGAACGGCGGGGCACCGCCTTCGGCATCTGGGGCGCGGTGGCGGGCCTCGCCGCGATCGCCGGGCCGACGCTCGGCGGGCTGCTGGTCACCGCCTTCGGCTGGCGCTGGATCTTCCTCATCAACCTGCCCATCGGCATCGTGGTGCTCGCCGGGACCTTCGCCGTGGTCGACGAGATGCGCGAGCCCCACCCCCGGCGGCTCAACCCCCTCGGGGTGCTGCTGTGCACGCTGGCCTTCACGGCGCTGTGCTACGGGCTCGTCGAGGGGCAGCGCTACGACTGGGGCACCATCACGTCGTTCGTGAGCATCCCCCTGGTGCTGGCCGCGGGCGTGGTGCTGCTGGCGCTGTTCCTGTGGGCACAGGCCCGCGTCCAGGACCGCGATCCGCTCATCCCGTTCGCGCTGTTCAAGGACCGCGAGTACGCGTTGATGAACGTCGTCGGCGGCGCCGTCAACGTCGGGATGCTCGGCTTCCTGCTGCTGTTCAACATCTACCTCCAGGCCGCCCTGGGCATGAGCGCGCTGCGGGCCGGGCTCACCCTCGCCCCGGCCGCCCTGGTGTCGATGCTGCTGGCGCCGCTCACCGGGAGACTGACCGACAGGGTCGACGGGCGCTGGATCCTGTTCGGGGGGCTCCTGCTGTTCGCCGCCGGCATGGCGTGGATGGCCGCCGTCGCGACGACCGGCTCGGCCTGGTACACGTTCCTGCCCCCGCTGGTCGTCGCGGGCGTCGGCATGGGCGGCACTTTCGCTCCGATGCCGGCCATCGCGATGCACGGGGTGCCGCCCGAACTCAACAGCGCCGCATCCGGGGTGTTCAACTCCAACCGGCAGTTCGGCTCCGTCCTCGGCACCGCGGCGGTCGGGGCGCTGCTGCAGAGCCGGCTCGCCGCCGCGGTCGGCGAACGGGCCACGGAGCGGGCGCGCTCGCTGCCGGCCGGCTACCGCGCGCCGTTCACCGCCGCCCTGCGGCGCGCCGCCGACAGCGCCATCGAGGCCGGGGGCGACGGCTCCTCCCTCGCGGCCCCGCCCGGTGTCCCCCGGGCGGCGGTCTCTCAGCTGCGCGAGGCGGGGAAGTACGCGATGGCCCACGGGCTCCTGGACGCCGTACAGCAGACCGTCGTCCTGCCCGTCGCGATGACCGCGCTCGCTGCTGTGTGCTGCCTGGCCGTGCGCCCCGCCGCGCGCCGTGTGAAGGATCCCGACGACCTCCGAGTGGAAGTGACCTCCGTATGAACGACACGCACAAGGCATCCGCCCCCGCACCGGCGCCCGACGCACAGCGTGCTCTGCTGGGCGTGCTCACCGGTTCCTGGACCGCGCAGGCGCTGTACGCGATCACCGCCCTCGGCATCCCGGACCTGCTCGCCGACGGACCCCTGCCGGCCGCTCGCATCGCCCGCGACTGCGACGCCGACGCCGACGCGGTGCACCGCGCGCTGCGCGCCCTGGCGTCATCGGGCCTGCTGGAGCAGGAGGGTGAGGACGTCTTCGCCCTGACGCCGGCCACGGCGTTGCTGCGGTCGGACGCGCCGCGCTCGCTGCGCGAGACCACGCTCATGCTCGGCGAAGAGGTCTTCCGCTCCCTCGGCGGGCTGGTGGAGGCGCTGCGCACCGGGACCCCGGCCTTCGACCACGTGCACGGCACGTCCATGTACAGCTACCTGCGGGAACGCCCCGACGTCGCGCACACCTTCAATGCCGCGCTCGGCAGCCGCGCCGCGGTCCCGGCTGCCTGGGCGGCAGTCGACCTGACCGGCGTCGCAACCCTGGTGGACGTCGGCGGCGGCAACGGCAACCTGCTGGCAGAGGTGCTGACCGCACGACCGGTCCTGCGCGGTGTTCTCCTGGAGCTGTCCGAGGCGATCGCCCAGGCCCGCACCCGCTTCGCCGAGGCCGGACTCGCCGACCGGGTGACGCTGGTCGAGGGGAGCTTCTTCGCACGGGTGCCGCCGGGCGGCGACCTCTACGTCCTCTCCCGCTGCCTGCACAACTGGAGCGACGACCGGGCGCTGGACATCCTGCGGACGGTACGGGCGGAACTGACCGTCGGCGGGCGGCTGGTGGTCCTGGAGAAGGTCGTCCCCGCGGGCCCGGGGCCGAGCCCTGCCAAACTGTACGACCTGCTGATGCTGACCATGGTCGAGGGCCGCAACCGTACGGCGGCGGAATACCGGGCGCTGGCCGAAAAGGCCGGGTTCCAGACCGTCTCCGTGCATCCAGCACCGGCCACCGACCCGTTGGGAGAAAGTGCACTGGAATTCACTGCCGCGTAAGCGAATCCGGCTGCGCCGCTCGTCGGCGGCCGTCTGACCGCCGGTCAAGTACCGGTTGAAAATCAACTTCTCCGGCGCTTTACCGAACCCCGTGCATAGTTCCAGCGGGATCTCATTATGTACCAGTCAGTACTCCGTAATCTTTGCCTTATCGTTCGATATCGGCTGGTACAGTTCCTGACATGACCCAAGAACGCGCACTGGTGCACGTCAGGGAATGGGAGGAAGCCGCTCGGGAGCGGTTACCCTCACCTGTTTGGGACTATCTGTCAGGCGGCAGCGGCGACGAATCCGCCGTCCACGCGAACCAGACCGTACTCGACCGACTGTGGCTGCGGCCCAGCGTGCTGACCGGCGTGTCCCGACCGGATCCGGCCACCACCCTGCTGGGCCGCCGGCTCCGACTGCCGCTGGGCATCGCCCCGATGGCCCACCACCGCCTGTTCCACCCGGAGGGTGAGACGGCCACCGCCCGCGGCGCGGGCGCCGTCGGCGCCCTCTTCGTCGCGAGCATCTTCGCCAACCGCACCCTGGAGGAGATCGCCGGGCACAGCGCCGGTCCGCTCTGGCTCCAGCTGTACTGGCTCCGCCGGCGCGACCAGTTGGAGAAGCTGGTGGCCCGGGCCGAGGAAGCCGGATTCGCGGCACTCGTCCTCACCGTCGACGCGCCCGTCGTCGCCCGCAGACCGCGCGACATCCGCAACGGCTTCACCGTGCCCCGCCAGGTGCGCGCGGTCAACCTGGACGAAGCCGTGACGGCCGGCGTGCACCGGGCCACCACGGGAGTCTCCGCGCTGGCCGCGCACTCCGAGGAACAGTTCGACACGACGATCACCTGGCGCGACCTGGAATGGCTGCGCGGGCGCACCGGTCTCCCGCTCGTGCTGAAGGGGATCCTGACGGCCCAGGACGCCGTGAGGGCCGTCGAGCACGGCGTCGACGGCGTGGTGGTCTCCAACCACGGCGGACGGCAACTGCCCGGTGCCGTACCGGCGGTCGCCGCGCTGCCCGAGATCGCCGCGGCCGTGGCCGGCCGGTGCGCCGTCCTCGTCGACGGGGCGTTCCGCCAGGGCGGCGACGTCCTCAAGGCCCTCGTGCTCGGCGCGCACACCGTGCTCGTCGGCCGTCCCGCCCTGTGGGGGCTGACGTGCAAGGGTGCTGACGGGGTCGCCGAGGTGCTCGGGCTGCTCGGTGCCGAGCTGACCGAGGCTATGCTGCTCTGCGGCCTGGACAGACCGGCCGACGCCGACTCCTCCCTGCTGTGTTTGCCCCACGCGGGCCTCCAGCGACCGGCGCCCCTGGGGCGCCCGTCCCCGGCCCTGCGGTGACGCACCCTCGGCACCACCTGACCCGACAGCGCGTTGCGTCATCGGCAACGCGGTTACGTACACCACGTAGGCCCACGGGGGAAGCACACCCATGCGTATCAGCCATGAGGTCAGCCAGCTCTTCGTCCGCCGCCGGGAAGCGATGGGACTGACACAGGAGGACCTGGCCCGACTCAGCGGACTCAGCGTCCGCATGATCAGCGATCTGGAACGCGGCCGGACCCGCAAGCCGCACCCGCGCTCCCTCCAACTCCTCACCAAGGCTCTCGGACTGGACAAGCAGGCACTGGACCGGCTGGTCGAGGAACAGGCGCGCGCCGCCGACCCCCTCATCCCGGCGCAGCGCACGTCCGAGCCCGCCGTCGGCCCGGTCGTCGTCCCGCAGCAACTCCCCATGACGCCACGCCACTTCGCCGGACGAAAGCGCGAACTGCTGGCACTGGACACGCTGGTGGAACAACAGGAGACCACGCCCGGCCTGGCCGTGGTCAACGGCCACCCGGGAGTGGGCAAGACAGCCCTGGTCGTGCGCTGGGCCCATCAGCTCACCGACCGCTTCCCCGACGGACGGCTCTACGTCGACCTGCACCGCAACCACAACGAGCCGCTCACCCCGGGCGAGGCGATCCGAGACTTCCTGCACGCACTGGGCGTGCCGGGCACGCGGATCCCCGGCGGGCTGCACGCCCAGTCGGCGCTGCTGCGCAGCGTGCTGGCGAACAAGCGGGTGCTGATGGTGCTCGACGACGCCGAGGACACGGAACAGGTCACCCCGCTGCTGCCGGGCACGCCCGGCTGCGTCGCGGTCGTCACGAGCCAGCACAAGCTCACCTCGCTGGTGGCCCACCACGGCGCGCAGACCATCGGTCTGGACGTCCTCCCCTTCGACGACGCACGGGCATCGCTGGAGCGGCTCCTCGGCCGCCGCCGGGTGGCTGCCGAGGAGGAGGCCACGACCCGGCTGATCGAGCTGTGCCGGCGCTCCCCGGGGACGCTCTCGGTGGTCGCGGCGCACGCTGCCCTGCACCCCGGGCTGCGGCTGACGACCCTGCTCGCGCAGATGCCGGACCACTCCCTGCCCCCGCTGACCGACCCGAACCTGCCCGGCCGCGCCACCGCGAACTGCTGACCGGAGCCCGGCGCGCACGACGCCGGGCTCCGGTCGGTGCCGCCCACCGGCCGCAGTCGCGGCTACACGCTGGTCAGCAGGCCGGCGAAGCGCAGCCCCAGCCACGGCCGGCGCCCGCCCGCCACCAGCCGCCCGCGCAGCACCTGGCCCCACTGGCCCGTGCG
>NZ_JBFAET010000321.1:0-6442 GCF_040642095.1 Streptomyces sp. NPDC020362 | reverse complement strand
CCGCCCCCCGGGCCCCGCCCCCCCGTCCCCCCCCCCCCCCCCCCCGGCGCCCCCCTTTGTAGGGGCGGTTGCCCCATGTCCTGCTGGGGCCCGTCCCACCACCACGTCCGACTGCGGATCACGACCCGTGGTGTACGTCCTGGTGGGATCGAGTCTCAGGAAGCTTCCCCCGATCGCCAGGAACAGGGGTGGCTCTCCGTGCTCCACGGTTGGTGTCTCCCGCAGCGAGCCGCATCAGGAAAGACGGATGACAGCCCGGTCGCCGTCGACGCCGACGACGTCGACCACGAGGTCGTTGATCTGTGACCGGCCAGGGGCGGTCTGGCTGTCGCTGGACTGCTGCGCGCCGTTGCCGGACGACCCCGTGAAGGTCACCGTGTTGTCGGAGACGCTGCCGATCTCGAGCTCGTCCACGCCCGCCGCTCCGTCGAGCTTGATCGTGTCCCCGGCGCTCACCTCGACCTGACAGGCGTTGTGGAGGCAGGCACTGAGGTCCGTGCCGGTTGCTGCCTGTCCGGTTCCGGCCCCGTTCCCGGTCCCGTCCACGACGAGGGCGAGGCGGGAGGCGAGTCAGGCGATGGGGGTGAGTCCGACGGGGAGCCCGAGGGGGAGTCCGAGGGCGAGCCCGTCGCCCCGTGGCTCATCTCGGCCGGGTAACCCACGGGGGCGCCCAGCACCAGCCCGGGGCGCGCCAGCTCCTCGGGGCGGTAGGTCAGCACACCACGCAGTCCCGCCGGAGGATGCTCCAGGATTGTCCGCAGAGCGCGCGCGTCCTGCTCGCCCGCACGGTGCACGTCCTCCGCCACCAGCAGCATCGGCCCTTCCGTGTCGCACGAGGCGGCCAACTCGCTCAGAGAGGAGACGGGGGACCGCGCCGGCCCCGGCCGCACCACGGCGGTCGGCCGGGTGTCCGTGGGACGGCCCGGAGCCCCGTCTTCGCCGCTGCTGAGGCGCCCCCTTGCGGACGGACATGCTCCTGGCGAACAACGGCGCCCGAAGGCCTGAACGTCACCTTCAGGCGAGGTAGCCCGCCGAGTTCCGGAAGTGTGAGAAGCCACCTCACAAAGCGCGTCTTGCCCGTACCGGCCGTTCCGTCGACGAGCACCAGCACCGTCGCATCCGTCGCGGCCGACGCCAGTGGCTCGTGCACCGAAGTTTCCCACTCGCGTTCACGCATAACGGTCCCGTCCCCCTGCGTTCGTGCACATGTGCCAGAACAGTGCCCCGACTCCGTCCGGTTCATATCAGCAGCGCAATGACGCACCGTCCGCGTCTCATCGAACCAGAGGCGGGGTGACATGGTGCGTACTCAGAGTCATTGCGTATCCGTAAGTCGGATGCCCTGCTTGCCGCGGCACTTCGAGGACGGCACGGTCGAAAGCGATGCCTCGCACAGCTCGCCAGCGACCCCAGGAGACAACGGCATGGCCATCACGGACGGCTTTCCCTCCCTCACAGCCGACCGCCGGCGGCCGCACCCGACAGCACCGCCAGGACCGCCAGGACCGCCGCGCTTCCGGGCGCTGTGCGTCACCAGAGCGGTGGCCCCCGCCGTGCCGGTGTTACGTCGCTTCGCGCGCCGCACGGCACAGCGCTGGGCCGTTCCGGAGGATGCGAGCGAGACGCTGGCACTCGTCGTCAGCGAACTGGTGACCAACGCCGTGCTCCACAGCGGCAGTGCGGACGTCACCGGACTCATCGTGTTCGACGGCGACGCCGTGACCGTCGAGGTCACCGACTCCGGCCGGTGGCTGGTGCGCGACGCCAACCGCAGTGTGACGGAGGACGCGGACGCCGAGTTCGGACGCGGACTGGACCTGGTCAGGGCCTGCACCAGCTGGTTCACGGTCCACCCGTCCGACGCGGGAACCACGGTCGTGGCCCGTGTCTGCGTCAGGGAGTCCGGAGCCCGTCAGTGACCAGTGCCCCGGACCCTGCGCCCACCGACGCCGATCTCACCGAACTGTCGAGCACCCCGGCATCCGATGCCGCGGCCGAGGAGCTGCACCGGAGCCCGGACACCAGGAGCTGCGATGCGCGCATGCGTCTCCTGGAGGACAGCAGCCTTGTCCTGCGCGCGTTCCGCTCCCTGCCCGAGCACTGGCAGACCGTCCTGTGGCACACCGAGGCGGAGGGGGACGAGGCCCGGCCGGTCGCTCGCCTGCTCGGCCTGAACGACGGGGGGTGTCTCCAGTGTAGGGACAGCTCTTCCGGTTCGCCCCGTACGAGGACGCCGACACAGGCGCGAAGGACGGCAGCTACGCCGTGCGCGCCGCACTCGGCGACGGCAACACGCCCGAAGGACTGCAACTGAGCCTCCCCACGGCGCAGGGAGCGAAGGACTCCGCCGCGACGTCCGTCCCCGTGGCGCTCACCTACGACTGCTTCTACAGCTCACAGCTCCGCTACTTCGCCGAAGGCGTGACGGACAGCCCGGACCGTCCCCCACTCGCTCCCGTGAACTCGAAGGCTCCGTGATGCAACTGCTCTTAGGCTTTCGACCCCAGCAGCAGCCCCTGTCCGACGCCGGTTTGATACTCGCGATACGCAAAGGAGAGACTGAATCCTTCCGGCAGCTCTGTCGTCGGCACTATGCCGCTGTGCAGGCGTACGCCACCCAGTGCATGGCAGATCCGCTGCACGCGCAGGACGTGACCTCGCATGTCTTTGCCGGCCTGCTGCAACAGATGCTCGCCGGTGAGTCCCACATCGAGCGCCGCCACCCCGGCTGCCTGCGCCCCCACTTGCTGGGGAACGTCCGTACGACCGCCATCGCGAGCTGGCACCGGGAACCCGAAACCCTGGCACCGGACTTCCGGGACTGGATCGCAGCGGGGTCCCGGTGGCCCTGGAGCGATGACGGACAACTGGCTCTCGCGTTCGAGCGTCTCCCGGTGACCACCCAACTCCTTCTGTGGCACTCCCTGGTGGACCGGGACCCGCCTGCCCTCATGGCCCGCATCACGGGGCTGGCCCACCCCGAGGTTCCGACCGCGTGCGACCAGGCCAGAAGCGCGCTGCGGCAGGCCCGTACGGACCTGTATCTGGAGCGACTGGAGCGACTGGAGCGTCGGGACTGCTGGGATGCCGTCAGGCACCTGTCCGTGCGGCCCGAGGCTCCCTTGGACGGGCAGGCCGCCGCCCATCTCCGGGCATGTCCCGCCTGCGTGAGCGTCTACAAGGACGTGACCCGGCTCGACAGCCAGCTCGAAGCACAGCTGCCGGTCCGGTTGCTGGGTTGGTGGACCGGCGAGTACTACCTGCGGGCGAAGGCCGCCATCCCGGTGCCGCTGGGCGAACCACCCTTCATGGCAGGGCTCCTGGACCGGGGGCGGATGCATGTCCCTGCCGAGCCTCCGGACACCCTCAGGGCCGTCGCGGCCGGATTCCCACAGCACCGTCGCGGGGCGAGGTGGACGTCGTTCGTCCAGCGCCGTATTCGCAAGTCTGCCCCCACGGAGGCGCCGCCGGACGGGCCACCGGCCGCGGAGACCAGGAACTCGGGGCGCCACAGCAGGAAGAAGGGTGCGCTCGTGCCGCGCCGCTCCGGAGCCGCCGCCGTGCTCGGGGGTTTCCTGGCCGGCATCGGCGTGGGCATGCTCCTGCTGACCGGATGTGAGGGGAACGACGGTCAGCGGCCGCCTTCGGGGCCTGCGTCCGCGCCGTCCCAGGACCGGGACGGCTCGCCGGCACAGCACGTCTCCGGTGGCGCCGGGGGTCTTCTGCGCTGAGGTGTGTCCCCGCCCGTCCCGCCGCCGTTGTGTCAGCGCTGCTTGAGCGCCTCGATCTCCACCTCCAGCGTGACGGTGTCGCCGATCAGCACACGTCCTCCGGGCAGTGGCACATTGCCCGTCACCCCGAACTGGGAGCGGCTGATCCGGGAGTAGGCCCGGAATCCCGCGCGCGTCCCGCCCGACGCGTCCGTGTCCACGCCGAGCGGGAACAGGTCGAAGCGGACCGTACGCGTCGCACCCCGGATCGTCAGCTGCCCCTCGACGACGTACCGCCCGTCCTTTCTGCTGACTCGGGCCGATGCGAAGGACGACGTCGGGTGGTTGTCGCTGTCGAGGAAGCCGGCGGCACGCACCTGCTCGTCCCGCTCGGCGTTGCGGGTGTCGACCGACGTGGTGTCGACCTCGGCCCGCACGCTGGAGCGTGCGGGTTCGTCCCCCACGGTGATGGTCCCGGAGAACCGTGTGAAGCCACCTCGCACCCGGGCCATGAGATGGCGCACGGTGAAGCTGACCTCGGAGTGGGCAGGGTCGATCTGCCAGACGCCGGTGAGCATGCCGATGTCGACAGGGGTGCCAAACATGGTGATCTCCATCGGTGCGTGGGTCGAGGTGCGGCGGAGCACGTCGCTGTCACGGACCGGGGCGGGCAGCTGCAAGGACCGGGAGCCTTCGACGCAGCCGCGTGGACCGATGCATCAGGGGCGCGATCACTCTGGCCGACGCTGTGCCTGTCGGCAATAAGCACTCCTTGCATCACCTACACGTAAGAAACCGCCGACGCCCGGCCGATCGCGCTCAGGACGGCAGCGAACAGCAGCGCGCACGACAGCGAGCACGGCAGCTGAGCGGCAGAGTGCACGACGGTGAGGGGCAGAGTGCTCCAACCGTCGGCCCCAACAGTTATCTACGTACCCGTGATGTGCCGCCACGGATAGGTAACTCCCACTCCCTGAGCCTAAGTTCATGGCAAAGCCGGACGCGCTGTCGTTTCCGGGGCCGCGCGGCATCCCATGGCACGTGGCCCTGACACCCGGGACGCGGCGCGTGTGTTCGCCGCAGCGTGGGCGGGACACACCCACCCGGTGCGGTCATGGTCATCCCCTGTCCGTCGGTATCGGCGGAGACCCGACCGCACCGGGTGGCCGGCGATCCGTACCGGGGCGGGCATCGCCCTGCATGTGTGTCGTCCGGGTGCGGGCGCGACGTCGGTGGGCCCGGACGGAGTGCAACGCGGTGACGTCACCAAGGACATGAACCATCCTCGTTCGGCGCGTTCTCCGCCCTGCGCCGGACTCACTCTCACCAGAAAGGTCCGAGTCGTGAAAGCCACCCTCTGGCACAGCGCCCGCTACGGGGTCGTCGCCACCGTGTGCATGGTCGCAGCCTGCGCCTTGTCCGCACGTGCCCAAGCCGCACCGCCGCCGCTTCCGGATCCCATGCTTCATGCCATGCAGCGGGACCTCGGCATCAGTGCCGAAGCAGCGCGCATCCGGTTCGCGGACGAGGCGGCCGCGGTCCGCACGGCGAAGACCCTGCGTTCCGCGCTCGGCGGCAGAATCGCCGGCTCGTGGATCGACACCGACGGCCGTCTCGTCGTAGCCGTCACCGACTCCGATGCCGAGAAGCGGGCGCGCCGACTGGGAGCCCGGACCAGGCGGGTGAAGTACGGCGCCGCCGAACTGGCGGATGCCTACCGGACCGTGAGCAGCCGCATGGGCAGCGGCAGGTCCGGGGTGCACAGGTGGGGCGTGGATGTGCAGCGCAACAAGGTCGTCGTCGAGTTGGGCCGGAGCGCCGGCGCACCGTCCCTGAAGGGGCTGCCCACGGGCATCGTGCAGATCAGGCGCACGGACGACGTCCCTCGGCAGCAAGGGGGAGCCATCAAGGGCGGCGAGAGGTGGTCGCCCTCCGGCGAGAGCCCCTGCTCGATCGGTTTCGCGGTGACGGGTCCGTCGGGTGAAAGGGGCTTTCTCACGGCCGGACACTGCACCAACGACATGAACCAATGGGCGTACGGCTGGGACGGCAGCTGGGTCGGAACGTCCAACGAGGGCGGCGGCCGGAGCGTGGACTCCCGCGAAGGCGACTTCGGCCTCGTGACCGTGGAGTCGAGCGCCTGGTCTCTCACCTCCCAAGTCTCTGCCTACCAGTACGGAGTGGCTGCCGTCGCCGGTTCCACCGAGGGGATGGTGGGCCAGACCGTCTGCCGGTCCGGGCAGACAACCGGCTGGCGCTGTGGCACGATCACCGGCGTCGACCAGAGCGTCGACTACGGGAACGTCGTCGTCGATGGCCTGTCCTACACCAATGCCTGTTCCGACGGAGGCGACTCGGGCGGCGCATACGTGACGTGGACGGGCTCGGCATGGAAGGCCGTCGGCCTGCACTCGGGCGGGGGTGCCGTGCACTGTGGCCAGGCCGGCTCCCAGTACACCATGTTCCAGCCGGTGAACGAGGCGCTGAACAAGTGGGGCCTGACCCTGGCGACGGGCTGATCGCCCATCGGGCGCGGGTCGTGAGCCTTGGAGACGGGCTCACGACCCGTCACAGGCCGGCCCACCGGTGCCACCACTTGCCGGTCGCTCGCGCTGCAGACCGTTTTCCGCAGCAGAAGCTCCTAGGGGACGGCCAGTTCGGCCCAGATCGTCTTCCCGGACGAGGTGTACCGCGTGCCCCAGCGCTGGGAGACCTGGGCGACGAGGAACAGG
>NZ_JBFAET010000320.1:0-6455 GCF_040642095.1 Streptomyces sp. NPDC020362 | reverse complement strand
TCGCTGGGGCGCGCGCCGGCTGGCTCGGCGGGCGTGGTCGGGGCGGGGGCGGCGGGCCCGCCGCCGACGGTCGGCCCCGGTCACGATCGGCACCGCAGGGACGGTCGTCGGGGCGGCACGGAAGGCTCTGCGAACCGTACGTGCGGCGGCTCAGGGCGCGCAGGACCTCGCCGCTGTGCACGGCTTCGCCAGGTTGCCGGCCGGTCTCCAGGAACGACAGGACGGTCTGTACGGCACCGGCGGCGTGGGCGGCGCCGGGCGACGAGGCGAGCGCGTCCAGCAACCCCCTGGGAGCGTCCGGCCCGTGAGCAGCCGTCAGAGCCGTGAGACGGAAGAGGAGTCCGGAGACCGTGCGGAGGACGTGCTCGGGAGCCGCCGCATCGTCCGGCTCTCCCACCGCACCGACTGCCGCCTCGTTCTTCCTTCCCACCGCACCGGCTGCCGCCTCGTCCGTCCCTCTCGCCGGATTGGTTGCCGCCTCGCCGGTCCCTCTCGCCGCACCGGCTGCCGCCTCGTGCGTCCCTCCCGGCGCGGAGGGGCCGTCGTGCGGCACACAGGGGCGGTCGTGGCCGCCGAGCATCGCGTATGCGGCCAGGAGCCGACGGGCCGTGACGAGTTCCATGGCGCGGATTGTGTCGGCGGGTGATCAACGGCGCCTCTACGAGCGTCCGCCGTTCTCCGCACGGGCGTACAGCGTGCGGGGATCGAACGTAGATCGGGATGCCTCAAGGTCGCTCCAGGCAACGGTGCTCCGGTCCGCCCCGGCCGTGGAGCGGGACACCGGCGAAGCTCACGAGCACGAGGAGAATCCCCATGACCACCTCCACCGTCACCCACGCGTCCGGAACCTCACGGCGCCGCACGCCGGCCGTCGCGGCCGTCGCCGCCCTGACCCTGGTGTCCCTGCTGGCGCTCATGAGCGGGGCGACGGCAGAACCGTCCGCGGCCCGGGCTCAGGGCTCCGCATCGGCACCCGCCCGGGCCGCCTCGGTGGATACGGATTTCCCGCCCTGCTGCTGAACGGCTTGACTGCATGTTGAACCATCTGGTTAACTTCCCGGTAACATACCGGGAAGGCTGAGTCCAGTGTCCGACATGGCGGAATTGGGGTCGCGGATCCGTCGCCAGCGCCGGCTGAGGCGAATGTCGCAGACCGACCTCGCGGGCAGCGATCTCTCGCACAGCTATATCTCGCTCCTGGAGAGCGGAAAGCGCACCCCTTCCGAGGAGGTACTCCGCCGCATTGCCGCGCGCTTGGAATGCGAGCCCGGATACCTGCTCGAATGTCTCGCACCCGAGCTCCCCGGCAGTCTCGAGGTGGAGATCTCCTACGCGGAGATGTCCCTGGCGAACGGCGAGCCCGAGGCGGCACTGAGCGCCTTCCTGGGCGTCCGGGAGCGCGTGGGCGACGACGGACCGGCGGACGTCCGGTCCGCCGTGGGCCTCGGTGTGGCGCGCTCGCTCGAGGCGCTCGGCCGCCTCGAGGAGGCACTGGTCGAGTACGAGCGGCTGCGCGAGGGCGACACCGAGAGCCAGGGGCAGCCACCGAGCGCGGTCGCGGACCTGACCGTGGTCATCGCGCTGTGCCGCTGCTACCGGGAACTCGGCGACCTCGCGCACGCCGTGGAGCTGGCCGAGTCGAAGCTGACCGACCTGCAGCGGCTGGACATCCCGTCGTCCGTCACCGCGATCGAACTGATGTCGACCCTGGTGGGGCTGTACACCGAGCGGGGCGACCTGCACCGCGCCGGATACCTCGCCTCCCGCGCCATCGAGCAGGCCGAACAGCTCACCGACAACCGGGCCCGGGGCGCCGCGTACTGGAACGCCAGCCTCGTCGCCCACCGCAACGGCCGGGCGGCGGACGCCCTGACGTTCATCCGCAAGGCCCTGGCCCTCTACGCGGAGGGCGAGGACCAGCGGGCCATGGCCCGGCTGCGCAACGCCTACGCGGTGGTGCTGCTGGACGCCGAGACCCCGGACGCGCCCGCCGCGAAGCAGCAGCTGACCCTCGCGGAACAGGAACTCGACCAGCACGGCAGCACCGTCGACCAGGCCTACTGCCAGACGGCGATGGCCCGTGCCGACCTGGCACTGGACGACAGTGCGGCCGCCGCGGACCGAGCCCGGTCCGCACTGACCCTGCTGGGCACCGGACACCGTCTGCAGAGCGCCCGGGCACTTCTGGTGCTGGCCAGGGCCGAGCTGCGGCAGGGCCACGCCGAGCGGGCCCGCGCGGCGTGCGAGCGGGCCGCCCTCTCCCTGGAGGCGTCCGAGGCCACCCGCCAGGCCGGCTTCGCCTGGGCCGAGCTGGCCGAGATCCAGCAGGAGTCAGGGGACGAACGGGGCAGCCTCGCGGCCTACCGGGAGAGCCTGCGTTGCCTCGGGTACCGCTCCGGCACCGTTTCCGCCACTGAACCGACTCCCGCCGCCGCCGACGGCTGACGATCTCGCGCACCCCCTCCCCGCCCGTGGACCACTCGTGGTCCACGGGCTTCTTCGTACCCCTCCCCTTTTCCGTCCGGACGACTCGGCGAACCGTGACCGAGCGAGCTCCGGATCCACACCTGCGCTTGTGACTACGATATTGACTTCATAGTCATAGCCGTGTGACCATGGTCGGGACGGCGCAGCCGAATAACTACAGGGAAGGAACGGCACTCGCTATGAGAGAAGCAGAGTCCACTCCTTTTCTCGGACCGGGCGTCACGGTTCTCGGAATGTCCGCAGGAGTCGGCAAGACGGGCGTCTCGATCGGCATTCTGCGTAATCTCTCCCGGCGGGGCACGCATTGCGCACCGTTCAAGGCGGTCGCCGTCGTCACCCCGGACGAGTACGCCGGGCGGTCGCTGCCGCCCTGGCGCCGGGGTGTGGTCCAGAGCTGCGCGGCCGCCGGGGTGGTCCCCCACTGGTGGCACAACCCCGTACTGGTGGACCTCCCCGCCCCGCGCGCCGACGAGGGTGATCTCTACGTACGCGGCCGGCGCCTGGGACGGGTCCCGGTGACCGGGGCCGACCGCCTCGATCTCGGCTCCCTGCCGGACCGGCTGCGCCGTCGCTGCCAGGAAGCGGTCGAGGAGGGCTTCCAGCGACTCGCCGACCGGGTGCCGTGGCTCCTCGTGGAGGGCGCCGCGGGGGTCGGCGACCTGCCCGCCGCCGCCGACCTCGCGAACCAGATCCTTCCGGAGCGGGCGGGACGGCCGGTGGTCGTCGTCACCAGCGCCCGGCACCCGGATCCCGAGGGCGCCTCCCGACTCGCGGACCGGCTGACCCCTGCCCTGCGCACTCTCCTGCTCGGCTTCGTGCTCAACCGGGTGAGCGACCGCCCGGCCGCCGATGCCGCCGCCGAGCGCCTCACCCGCGCCACAGGCCTTCCCGTGCTCGCGCGGATCACCGATGCACCACCCCCCATCGGGTACGACGGCTCACCGGAGAAGATCGACCTCATGTGCGAGTACCGCGCCACGTGCGTCGGCGAGTCGGGGCTGATGCGCCTGCTCGACGCACTGCCCCTCGCCGTCCCCAGTCCCGTGGAGGCTCTGCGATGAACGCCGTGGAGGTCCTCGGGCTGCACCGAAGTTTCCCGCCCTCGCGCAGCGGGGGGACCGCGCGCATCGCCCTCGACGGCATCGACCTGTCGGTCGGCGAGGGCGAGGTGCACGCACTGCTCGGCCCCAACGGAGCGGGCAAGACGACTCTGTGCAAGATCCTCGCCACCGTCCTGGTACCCGGCGCGGGAAGCGCACGGATCCTCGGACACGACGTGGTGGGCGAACTCGCCGCGGTCCGCCCGCTGATCGGATGCGTCTTCGGCGGCGACCGGGGGCTGTACGGCAGGCTCTCCGCCCGGCGCAACCTGCATTACTGGGGTGCCCTGTACGGCGTACCCGGCCGCGAGATCCGGCAGCGCGCCGCCGGGCTCCTGGAGCGCTTCGGCCTCACGGCGCACGCCGACGAGCGTGTGGAGACGTTCTCGCGGGGCATGAAGCAGCGTCTCCACCTCGCCCGCGGGCTGATGCACGGCCCGCGTGTCCTGTTGCTCGACGAGCCGACCACGGGCATGGACCCCGTCGCGGCCCGCGACTTCCGGGCCCTGATCGGCGAGTTGCGCCAGGAAGGGCGATCCGTCCTGCTCACCACCCACGACATGGCGGAGGCCGAGGCCGTCTGCGACCGGGCCACACTCATCGACGGCGGGCGCATCCTGCGTACGGCAACGCCCCGTGAACTCGGTTCGCTCCTGTTGCGGCACGAGCGCATCGAGGCGACCGGTGTCCCGGACGAGCTGGCCGGGCAGATCCGGGTCCGCCCCGGTGTGGTCACCGTCGGCACCGATCCCCGCGGCACCACCGTGATCGAGGTGAGCGACCGGGAGGCGCTCGCACCCGTCCTGCGGCTTCTGGTGGACGCCGGCGTCACCGAACTGGCGACCTCGCGTCCAGGGCTCGAAGAGGTCTATCTGGCGCTGATCGGCGAGCGCGGCATGGAGGTCCTCGGATGAGGCCCTTCCTGGCCGGCCTGAGCCTGCAGGCCGCCCTGCTGCGCCGGTCCCCCGGCGAACTGCACACCCTGGCGACCGTGCCGCTGTACACCCTGATCCTCCTGGCGATGACCGACGACCCCACCCGGCCCGGCATCGCCGCCAACGCGGTCATCGCCCCCATGCTGATGGCGCTCTGGTCGCTGGGGCTGTTCACCGCCGGAGACCTGATCGAGCGGGACCGCTACAGCGGCACCCTCGAACCCACGGTGGCGGCCCCCGCCCCGATGGCCCTGGTCATCGGCGGACGCATCTGCGCCGTGACCGCGGCAGGCCTGATCGCCTTCGCCGAGGCCTGGTCGGTCGGCCTGTGCTTCGGCGTCCACCTGACGGTGCATCACCCGGTCGTCCTGGTCGCCGGCATCCTCGCGTCCTGTCTCACCACTGCGTGCACGGCGGCGGTGATCGCGGCGGTGCTGGTGCTCACCCGGCGCGGGCGGCCCTACCAGAACTCGCTGAGCTTTCCCTTCTACCTGCTGTCCGGCATCGTCGTACCCGTGGGTGTGCTCCCCCACTGGCTGCATCCGGTCAGCCGCCTGATCTACCTGTCCTGGTCGGCCGACCTGCTGCGCTCCGCCTTCCGGCCGGACGAGCCCCGGCACCTGCCCGTGCAGCTGCTGGCGCTGAGCCTGCTCGCGGCGGCCGGTCTGGGCTGCGCCACACTGCTGCTGCGGCGTGTGCTCGTCCGCGTGCGCATCCTGGGCAGCCTGGGGCACGCATGACGAACGGCCCGCGCCACAAGGCGCTCACCATTCTGCGGCACGGAACCGCGATCGCCCTGGCCGAGCTGACCGCCGTCTACACCTGGCGGACCTGGCTGTTCGGCTGGCTGGTCCGGATGCTCAGCCAGGTGCTGTTCTTCACCCTCGTCGGACGGCTGACCGGCGCCGGCGGCGACGAACGGTTCCTGGTCACCGGCAACGCCCTGATGGCCTGCGCCATCGAGGCCACCATGGTCGTCGCCTCCAGCGCCTGGGAACGCTCGCTCGGCACCCTGCCGCTGCTGGTCGCGGCGCCGTCACAGCTCGCCTGGACCTTCGTCGTGCGCAGTCTGCAGTGGGTCGTCAGCGGTACGGCCACCTCGTCGGCCGCGCTGTTCGCCCTGGGCCCCCTCTTCGGGCTGCGCTGGACCCCGGGCACCGTCCCGGTGGCGGTGGTGCTGGTCGTGCTGACGGCGCTCGGGACCTACTGCTTCGGGCTCACGCTGGCCGCCCTGGTCGCCGACCGGCCGACCCTGCGCAACGTCGTCTCCAACACGGCCTACCTCGGCATGATGGCGGTCTGCGGGGTGCAGGTTCCGACCGGCTACTGGCCCGGGCCCGTCCGGGCGGTGGCCCAGGCGCTGCCGTTGACCCACGAACTCGCCGCGCTGCGCGCCCTCGTCGACGGCGCTCCGGCCGTCCGGGTGCTGCAGCAGGCCTCGCTCGGTGCGGCCGTCGGAGCCGGCTGGCTGGCCGTCGCCGTCCTCGCCTTCGGCCGGGTGGCGCAGCGCGGACGGCGCACCGGAGCCATCGAGTTCGGCACATGACCACACGACCAGCCGACACAACCACTCGCACGCGACCACTCGCACACGACCACCCGCACGCGGCCATCGAACACACGGCCGCACGGGCTCATGGACCCATGAGCCCGGCCCATGAGCCGCCTAGCGGCGCATGGATCCCCGAACCACCGGTACCGCGCCACGGTGCGGCACCGGCGGCCCGCCGGAGGTTTCCGCCCGGCAGGCCATCGCCCCCCGGCCCCGACCCCATGAGAGGAGGTGCACCAATGGAGCGCAACCACGTCAGCCTTCTTCGTCCCCGCCTGGACAAGATCAAGGTGAAGCCCGTCAAGTAATGCCCCGCTGCCGGGAAGCCGCCGTGCTTCCCGGCAGCGTCAGTCCGTCCACCGGCCAGGGTGCGCCCGGGGC
>NZ_JBFAET010000319.1:0-6472 GCF_040642095.1 Streptomyces sp. NPDC020362 | reverse complement strand
CCCGTTGGTGGTGGGTCGGGTCCCGGGGGTGGGGGTGGCGGGTCTCTTTGTACGCCTCCAACCACGCCCGGTCCCGGGGGTGGGCGAGGGGCTAGTGTTTCACGTGAAACATCGCCCCTCTTCCTGCCTCGGCTTCCGCAGGAAGCGCGCCAGGGCCACGGTGATCCCGGCATAGATCAGAGCGACGAGAATCACGAGCACCGGCGAACGGCCGTCCGGCGGCAGCATCAGTGCGGCCACACCGGCGGCCCCCACGAAGGCGACATTGAAGAGGACGTCGTAGACGGAGAAGACCCGGCCGCGGAAGCCGTCGTCGACGGACGCCTGGACGATCGTGTCCGTGGCGATCTTGGCGCCCTGGGTGATCAGACCCAGGACGAAAGCGGCCACCATCAGGGGGCCGGTGGCGAAGGGGAGGCCGAGCGCCGGTTCCAGAACGGCGGCCGAGCCGGAACACACCACGATCCAGTAGCCGGGGCCGAGTCGGCCCACGGCCCAGGGGGTCACCACGGCCGCCGCGAAGAAGCCCGCGCCGGACGCTGCGAGCGCCAGCCCCAGCAACCGGAGACCGCCGTTGGGGCTTGTGGAGAGCGTGTACCGGCACAGCATGAGCAGCAGAACGAGGAGCGCGCCGTAGCAGAAGCGCATCAGTGTCATCGAGGCCAGCGCCCAGACGGCTTCCCGGCGCCGGGGCGCGGCCAGATGCCGGACGGCGGCGAGAAGATCGCGCGCGGTGTCGGTGAGAGCGGTCCGTAGACGGGGCTGCGACGGCGTCCGGTCGGGCCCGAGCAGGGCGGGCGCCATGGTGAGGGAGGCGAGCCCTGCGCACAAGTAGAGGAAGCCGCCGAGCAGCACCACCGCGGCATCGGATCCCGACGCCACGAGCCGTACGGCGAAAGCGAGGCCGCCGCCGGCGGTCGCCGCGAGCGTCCCGGCCGTAGGGGACAGTGAATTGGCCAGCACCAGACGCTCGGCGTCGACCACGCGCGGCAGGGCGGCGGACAGCCCCGCGAGGATGAACCGGTTGACGGCCGTGATGCACAGCGCCGAGACGTAGAACAGCCAGTCCGGCACGTGGCTGACCATCAGTGCGGCCGTGGCCGCCGCCAGCAGTGCCCGCAGCAGATTGCCGTACACGAAGACCTGACGGCGCCGCCAGCGGTCCAGCAGGACGCCTGCGAAGGGGCCGACCAGAGAATAGGGGAGCAGTAGGACGGCCATGGCCGAGGCGATCGCGGCAGCCGAGGTCTGTTTCTCCGGGGAGAAGACGACATAGGCGGCGAGCGCGACCTGGTAGACGCCGTCTGCCCCCTGGGAGAGAAGCCGGACGGACAGCAGACGTCGGAAGTCCCGCAGGCGCAGCAGGACGCGCAGGTCACGGACGACGGGCATGGGGCACAGCCTCACACATGCAGAGGGTCCCCGAGCCGGAACCCGGGGACCCTCATAGCCCTGGCAGGAGCGTTCTCAGCGGCGCGCCTGGCGCGCCGCGTTGTGCCGACCCGGCGCACGCGTCGTGTGTAGCTGCTGCACACGACGCGTCGAGTCAGCGCACGCGTCGTGTCGAGCTAGCGCTCGACCTCGCCGCGGATGAACTTCTCGACGTTCTGGCGGGCCTCGTCGTCGAAGTACTGAACCGGCGGGGACTTCATGAAGTACGAGGACGCGGACAGGATCGGGCCGCCGATGCCGCGGTCCTTGGCGATCTTGGCAGCGCGCAGGGCGTCGATGATGACACCGGCCGAGTTCGGGGAGTCCCAGACCTCGAGCTTGTACTCCAGGTTCAGCGGGACGTCACCGAAGGCGCGGCCCTCGAGACGGACGTAGGCCCACTTGCGGTCGTCCAGCCAGGCCACGTAGTCGGACGGGCCGATGTGGACGTTCTTCTCGCCGAGGTCCCGGTCGGGGATCTGCGAGGTGACGGCCTGCGTCTTGGAGATCTTCTTGGACTCCAGGCGCTCGCGCTCGAGCATGTTCTTGAAGTCCATGTTGCCGCCGACGTTCAGCTGCATCGTGCGGTCGAGGATGACACCGCGGTCCTCGAACAGCTTCGCCATGACGCGGTGCGTGATGGTGGCGCCGACCTGGGACTTGATGTCGTCACCGACGATCGGCACACCGGCCTCGGTGAACTTGTCCGCCCACTCCTTGGTGCCGGCGATGAAGACCGGGAGGGCGTTGACGAAGGCGACCTTGGCGTCGATGGCGCACTGCGCGTAGAACTTCGCCGCGTCCTCGGAACCCACGGGCAGGTAGCAGACCAGGACGTCGACCTGCTTGTCCTTGAGGACCTGGACGACGTCAACCGGCTCGGCCTCGGACTCCTCGATGGTCTCGCGGTAGTACTTGCCGAGGCCGTCGAGGGTGTGGCCGCGCTGGACGGTGACACCGGTGGAGGGCACGTCGCAGATCTTGATGGTGTTGTTCTCGGAGGCGCCGATGGCGTCCGCGAGGTCGAGGCCGACCTTCTTGGCGTCCACGTCGAACGCGGCGACGAACTCTACGTCGCGGACGTGGTAGTCGCCGAACTGCACGTGCATCAGGCCGGGGACCTTCGACGCCGGGTCGGCGTCCTTGTAGTACTCGACTCCCTGCACCAGCGACGCAGCGCAGTTGCCCACGCCGACGATGGCTACGCGAACCGAACCCATTCCGGTTGCTCCCTGTGTGTACGAGTGAGGCCCTCAGTGGGTCTCACGTGGCGGTGTCGCCGGGCGTATCCGTCCGGGGGGTGTCCCCGGGACGGGGCAGGCCGCCCGTCGCTCCAGATGTGGTGTCCTGCTGAGCGGACCCCCCGGATGCGGAACCCCTCAGGTCCCGCCCGGCCCGCTCGCTCTCGATGAGCTCGTTCAGCCAGCGCACTTCGCGCTCCACGGACTCCATCCCGTGGCGCTGGAGCTCAAGCGTGTAGTCGTCGAGGCGCTCCCGGGTGCGCACCAGGGAGGCGCGCATCTTCTCCAGGCGCTCCTCCAGGCGGCTGCGCCGGCCCTCCAGTACGCGCATGCGGACATCGCGCGACGTCTGCCCGAAAAAGGCGAACCGTGCCGCGAAGTGCTCGTCCTCGTACGCGTCGGGACCGGTCTGGGAAAGAAGCTCCTCGAAGTGCTCCTTACCTTCTGCTGTCAACCGGTACACGATCTTCGCGCGGCGTCCGGCAAGGGGAGCGGCGAGGGCGTCCTCATGGGTGCTGCCCGGTTCCTCGATCAACCAGCCGCTGGTGACCAGCGTCTTGAGGCAGGGATACAGGGTTCCGTAGCTGAACGCCCGGAACACACCCAGTGACGTGTTGAGTCGTTTGCGCAGCTCATAGCCGTGCATCGGGGACTCGCGCAGCAGTCCGAGTACGGCGAACTCAAGGATGCCGGAACGCCGGCTCATGCTCGCCTCCCCTCGGTCCGCAGCGTCTTTATCTCGCGCTGATGTATCGACTCGATACATCACGACGATAGAACGGCCTTCCGTATGCGACAAGAGGAAGGACGGTGAACGGGATCACATCACCGATTCGTGGGAGGCAGCTTGCCTGTTTTGGGGTGAACTTCGAACCTCGGTGGGTTTTGGTGGTGCGTAGTCTGTGCGGCATGCAGACCACCGGGAACCAAGTGACGTCTGGGGAGCGTCCTCGTCCCCGGTGCAGTACGGGTGAATGCCGAACCGACCACATCCGTACTTCGGGGGGACCGGAAACCAGCCGCCGTTCCAGGCGCGCAAGGGTGCGCCTGCCCGAGGAGTAATCGTTCGATGAGCGAGCACCGTCGCAAACCGCCGCAGCCGCAGGAAGGCGGACGTGCCGCGGCCCGACGCGGCCAGTCCGGCTCGTCCTCCGGCCGCCGTGCGGCACCGCGAGGCGCCACCGGGTCTTCAGCCGACTCCTATGGTTCCAGTTCCCATGGGTCGGACTCCTACGGCTCCGGGGGCGAAGAACGCCCCTACAGCAGCCGTGCTGAGGCTCGCCGGGCGGCGCAGAGAGGCAGCGGCCGACGCCGGGTCGCCGACAACGCAGGTCCGGGTGGCCGGCGTGGGGGCCCGGGCGGACCGACCGGACCCGGGCGCGGCAGAGGCCGCGCGACGACAGCACCCGACAAGAAGCGGTTCATCGACTACCCCCGTGCGGGCAAGTACGGCTGGCACCGCTGGATGCCTTCCTGGAAGCTCGTCACGGGCCTGTTCGTCGGCTTCGTCGGCAGCCTGGTCGCCATGGTCGGCATCGGTTTCGCGATGGTCCAGGTCCCCAACGAGAACATCGCCGCCCAGTCGCAGAACAACGTCTACTACTGGGCCGACAAGTCGCAGATGGTGGCTACCGGCACCGGCGTGAACCGCCAGAACGTCACCATCGACAAGATCCCCGAAGCCATGCAGGACGCGGTGATCTCGGCCGAGAACAAGAGCTTCTACAAGGACTCGGGCGTCGACCCCATGGGTATCGCACGAGCTCTGGCCAACATGGCCCGAGGCGGTCAGACGCAGGGTGGTTCGACGATCACCCAGCAGTTCGTCAAGAACACGTACCTCAGCCAGGACCAGACCGTCACCCGTAAGTTCAAGGAGATGTTCATCTCCATAAAGGTGGGCACGAAGTTCACCAAGCCCCAGATCCTTCAGGGCTACCTCAACACCTCGTACTTCGGTCGTGGCGCCTACGGCATCCAGGCCGCGGCGCAGACCTACTTCGGCGTGGACGCGGTCAAGCTCCAGCCCACCCAGTGTGCCTTCCTTGCGGCGCTGCTGAAGGGCCCGACGTACTACGACCCGGCCGGTAATCCGGACCTCGACAAGGCGGCGAGCCAGCCGGCCAACGAGAAACGCTCCAAGGACCGCTGGGGCTGGATCCTCGGCGAGATGCACAAGGACAAGCACCTCACGGACGCCCAGTACCAGGAAGCCATCAGGAAGTACCCCGAGCCCGAGGGCCGCAAGGCGACCAAGGGCATGACCGGCCAGATCAGCTACCTGGTGGACACGGCGAAGAAGTACGTCCTCGCCCACTCCAACATCACGGAGGCCGAGTTCGACAAGGGCGGCTACCAGATCTACACGACCTTCGACAAGAGGAAGGTCAACGCCCTGAGCGCGGCCGTGAAGAAGATCCAGAAGGAGCGTCTCAACCCGAAGCGGAAGCTGGACAAGTACGTCCAGTTCGGCGCGGCGTCCGTGAAGCCGAAGGACGGCGCCATCGTGGCCCTCTACGGCGGCGACGGCTACGAGAACGGCCACTTCACCAACAACGCCGACACCTCCGGTGTCCCTGTGGGTTCGACCTGGAAGCCGTTCGTGCTGGCTGCGGCCATGGAGTACGGCACGTACAAGCATCCCGGCACGCCGGTCTCGCCGCTGAGCAAGTACAACGGCAACGACCATCTCAAGGTCCTGAACTCGGACGGGACGCCCTATCTCAACAAGGACAACTCGTTCTTCTTCCAGAACAACGAGAGTCCTCACAAATGGGGCTACATCACGCTGCGCAAGGCGATGGAGCAGTCCATCAACACGCCGTTCGTCCAGCTCGGCATGGATGTCGGGATGACGCATGTGCGGGACGTCGCCAAGTCGGCCGGCGTCCTCCCCGCCAGCATGTCGGTGAACCTCAACCCGTCGTTCGCCATCGGTACGTCCACTCCGAGCGCGATCCGCATGGCCGACGCCTACGCGACCTTCGCGGCGTCCGGCCAGCAGGCGGACCCGTACTCGGTGACCGAAGTGAAGAAGGACGGCACGGACCAGGAGGGCTTCGAGAAGCCCAAGGTCAAGCGGGCCATGGAAGCGGCCATCGCCGACAACGTCACGAACGTCCTGGAGAACGTCATCCAGAACGGTACGGGTACGAACGCCAAGGCCCTGGGCCGTACGGCGGCGGGTAAGACCGGTACCACCGACGCGAACAAGTCGGCCTGGTTCGTCGGCTACACCCAGCAGCTGTCGACCTCCGTGGCGATGTTCCGTGAGAACCCCAAGGACCACGAGCTGCTCTCGATGAACGGCACGGCGGGCAAGGACTCCATCCACGGTGGTGACATCCCGACGCTCGTGTGGACCGAGTACATGACGGATGCGCTGAAGAACGCGAACGACCTCGGCTTCCCGGACGCCCCCAAGATCGGTGAGGTCCAGGACGAGGCGGGTGCGCCTTCTCCGACCCCGTCGGTCACCATCACGCCGAGCCAGACGCCGAGCAACACGCCGAGCCCGACGCCCAGCACCACTTCCCCGTCCCCGACTCCGACGCCGAGCGACTCCTGCCAGTTCGGCTGGGGCAACAACTGCAACAACATCGGAGGCACGGACAACGGTGGTACGGACGGAGGGACGACACCCACACCCTCAGCGACCGACACCACCGTCCCCGGTAACACCAGAGGCAATGGCAACGGAGGCATCTTCGCAGGCCAGAACGGCTAGTAAGGCGCCCTGACCGGTTCGCGGTCATATCGCCCGCCAAGGCTGTTTCACGTGAAACATGGGCCGCCGCACC